>CAJAFH010000257.1 GCA_903939005.1 uncultured Actinomycetes bacterium
CCTTGGAAATCAAAAGGTTACGCCGATGGCTACGATGTTATGAGCAGCTCGGTAATTGGTGCTCTAACCAAAGTCGCAAACGGCGGGCCGATAACTATCGTTACTGATGCATCTTCTTGTTCGAGCGGATTAACCGAACTGCTCTCGAGACAGCCAAATTTGCAAGTAATCGATGCTGTGGAATTCACCGAAAAACGCATATTGCCAAGACTTTCAATTAAGAAAGTTAAATCGGTAGCCGTGCACCCAACTTGTTCAACTACCGCACTTGGCATCAGCGGTTCGCTGAACAATTTAGCTAAATCAATTTCGGATGAAGTCTTCACACCAGAGAATTGGGGCTGCTGTGCCTTTGCAGGTGACCGTGGCTTAACTTTCCCAGAATTAACCGCCTCAGCCACTTCACTTCAGGCCAGTGAGATAAAAGCACGCGAAGATGCTTATTACATCTCAGCAAATCGCGCCTGTGAAATTGGCATGACGACAGCAACTGGCAAGCAATACCGCCATGTTATTGAAGTACTAGAAGAACTTTCTCGCTAAATATCGAAGCGATCAGCGTTCATTACCTTCACCCATGCGGACACAAAGTCATTAACGAACTTGGCCTTGTTGTCATCTTGGGCATACAGCTCAGCATAAGCACGAAGTACTGAGTTAGATCCGAAAACTAGATCTGCTCGAGTAGCTGTGAACTTAACTTCGCCAGTATTGCGATTGCGCATGTTGTAAAGGTTCACACCTGCTGGTTCCCATACGTAATTCATATCGGTCAGATTCGTAAAGAAATCAGGGGTTAATGAGCCTATTTTCTCGGTAAATACGCCATGTTTTGTGCCCCCATGGTTAGTGCCAATTACGCGCATGCCACCGAGCAACACTGTCATTTCGGGCGCAGTTAGCCCCATCAATTGAGCGCGATCAAGTAGTAACTCTTCTGGGCTAACTACATAATCTTTGGCTTGCCAGTTACGGAAACCATCGTGAATTGGCTCAAGTGGTGCAAATGATTCAGTATCAGTTTGCGCAGCAGTTGCATCGCCACGACCTGGTGTAAATGGAACCTCGACATTGTGTCCGGCAGCTTTCGCAGCCATTTCAACACCAACGCCACCAGCCAAAACAATTACATCGGCAATTGAAGCGTCACTCTTTGCTGCGATTGGTTCGAGAACTGAAAGCACGCGAGCTAAACGTGCTGGCTCATTTCCTTCCCAATCTTTCTGTGGTGCTAAACGAATGCGCGAACCATTAGCTCCGCCGCGCTTATCTGAACCACGGTATGTGCGAGCGCTATCCCAAGCAGTTGTTACAAGATCTGAAACTGACAGACCAGATGCTGCAATCGCTTGCTTTACTTCAGCCACGTTGTATTTGGTATTGCTAACTGGAACTGGATCTTGCCAAATTAAATCTTCGGCTGGAACATCAGGTCCGATGTAACGAACCTTTGGTCCCATGTCGCGGTGAGTTAACTTAAACCAGGCGCGACCGAATGCGTCGTCGAATGCGGCTTGATCCTTTTGGAAACGCTCTGAAATCACTCGATAAACAGGATCCATCTTCATCGCCATATCGGCATCAGTCATCATCGGGTTGTATTTGATTGACGGATCTTCAACATCTACTGGCTTATCTGCTTCATCAA
This sequence comes from uncultured Actinomycetes bacterium, assembly GCA_903939005.1. Taxonomy (GTDB): domain Bacteria; phylum Actinomycetota; class Actinomycetes; order Nanopelagicales; family Nanopelagicaceae; genus Planktophila. The sequence goes on from CAJAFH010000257.1 coordinate 1,649, forward strand.
TGTTAATTGGTTCCCATTGAGTTGCACCGGCCGGTGACTTCTTCAACTCCCAGTCATACTTAAAGAGTAGATCGAAATATCCGCCATCCCACTTAGTTGGATTTGTGGTCCAAGCCCCTTCAATTCCGCTGGTTACAGTGTCGCGACCAATGCCACGGGTGGTGTGGTTCATCCAGCCCAGACCAGCTTCTTCTAGCTCAGCAGCCTCTGGCGCTGGCCCAAGATTCTTCGCTGAACCGTTTCCGTGTGCTTTACCAACTGTGTGACCGCCGGCAGTAAGTGCCACTGTTTCTTCATCATTCATGGCCATGCGCGCAAAAGTTTCACGAATGTGGGCCGCGGTCTTAAGCGGATCAGACTTTCCGTTAACGCCTTCAGGATTTACATAAATCAAACCCATTTGAACAGCAGCTAATGGATTTTCCATAGTTGAGGCATCATTTAAATCGCCATAACGAGAATCACTTGGAGCTAGCCACTCTTTTTCATTTCCCCAATAGATGTCAGTCTCTGGATACCAAATATCTGGACGACCAAATGCGAAACCAAAAGTCTTTAGACCCATTGACTCGTAAGCAATTGTTCCGGCCAGAACTAATAAATCTGCCCAGCTAACTTTGTTGCCATACTTTTTCTTAATTGGCCAAAGTAGTCGACGTGCTTTATCTAAGTTCGCGTTATCTGGCCAAGAGTTAAGTGGTGCGAAACGATTGCTCCCTGAACCAGCACCGCCACGACCATCGGCCACGCGATAAGTACCAGCTGCGTGCCATGAAAGACGAATCATTAACCCGCCGTAGTGACCCCAGTCTGCTGGCCACCAACTCTGGCTATCTGTCATCAATGCATGCATATCTTTCTTAAGAGCTGCAATATCTAACTTCTTGAGCTCTTCTAAATAATCAAAGTCTGCGCCAAGTGGATTGGTCTTAGTGTCATGTTGATGCAAGATTTCTAAGTTAAGGCTCTTTGGCCACCAATCAGCATTTACAGAATCAGCCGTGGTATTTGCGCCATGAGGTACTGGACACTTTGCAGAATCAGACATGAGTTAGACCTTTCACTTCATAAATCGTTATAACTAGAGCATAAACGAGTTCAGCAGAAGCGCAATTTTTAGCCATTTTCCCCTCAAAATATGAGATTTAGCGGGTAGAAATGGAATTCTCTTGAACCGAAACAATCTTGAGAACTAGGATTTGCGACATGACTGATCCATCATTGTTAAGACTTTATAAGCACATGGCTTGGGCGAACCATTCTGTATTTACCCAACTGAGCGAACTTCCAGAGGAAGCACTTTCATTTTCAGCGTGGAATCCAGAGTGGACGGTTGGTGCGATCGCTAACCACATCGTGATGGGTCAATCTCGTCTACTTGCCCGGCTGAAAAAAGAAGAAGCACCTGCCGAAACGCCATTCCCACTTACTTCTGAAGGCATGAAAGCACTTGCCGCGCAGTCGCTTAAAAATGATGACGCATTTCTGAATCTCATTGACCAACCTGAAGAAATGCTGACCTTCGTTCGCTATGAAAAGACGGTCTCATTTCTAAATACAACAATCGTTGCCCAAACCGTTAATCACGGCATTGAACATCGCGCACAAATCGCTGACATTCTGGCAGTCAACAAAATGGATGTAATTAACTTAGATGCGCTAGACCCTATTTCTTACGAGCGGGCGCACCGCTAATCAAATTTAGTCGCAGCGTAGGAGTAATAATCAACCGGAATGCCGGCTTCTAGAAACAGCGCCTTCTGCACGCCTTCGAATTTCCAGCCAGCCTTCTCAAAGCTCTTTCGCATAGCAACATTTGATTCTTCGGTAGAACCTTGAACGCGATGCGCGCCATTATTGAACGCATATTCAGTACCAGCGATTAGCGCCTTGGTTCCGATTCCTTTACCGCGAGATTCTGCTGCGATCTCTAGTCCCATTTCCCAAGAACCTTCAGGCATAGTTTTGTCGCATTTTCTTAATTGAAAATCGCCCACTAATACTCCATCGGATTCAATAGCTAAATGGAAATAGTGGTCATACCAGTCGTCGCTTTTTTCAAATCTTAACCGGAATCGTTCGCGTCTTTCATCGGAATCAATCTCTCTGATTTCACAAGCACGATCGAATTCACTTTGTAGGTAGGGCCGTAAAATTACGCTCATAGATTCAGTGTAACCGCGAAACTTATCTAACCTTCCAAAGTTTTCATTTATCTACGCTCTACAATTTCTGTCATGACATTTACAGGCCTTAATCTCATTGGTTTAATCATTGCCTTCTTCGTTTCCTTCATTAGCGGGGCGATCTGGTTTGGCCCTAAGACTTTCTATCCGGTTTGGATGAAAGCTAAGGGAATCGCATCTGGTCAACTAAATTCGAGCCAGAACAAGCCAGCACTTCTTTTCGGCGGCACTATTCTCGGTCTAGCAATTCAAACTTTAACCATTGGATTAATCATTAATTCACTTAGGCAAAATACAGAAATTAGCGTTACAACTGGAGCTGGCATCGGTTTCGCGCTTGGTTTTGGTATCGCGATGTGTGCATCTCTAAGCCACCGATTATTCGGAGGCGAATCACTTAAGGTTTGGATAATTGAAACTGCCAACGATGCAATTAACTTAAGTATCGCTGGCGCAATAATCGCTTACTTCAACTAACCTTGACTTAGCCAGAAGTTAAGCGCATCTGGCACATATCTAGCCCATGTGGCATTTGAATGTGCGCCATGATTTAGAGCGCGATATCTAAGGTCTGTGCCTTCGCGATAACCACGCGCCTTAATTAATTCTGTAGCCAGATCTTGTGGCTCTTCATATTTAGCGTCTAAACCTTTTGTGCCACGGCTCATCCAGAGCTTATGAGTGCCGGGTTCCGGGAATGCGTTCATAAGATTTTCAGCGAGTTTGTTTCCGCCAATAATCCAATGTGGCGAGAAGCTAAGCGCGGTGTGAAAAAAGTCAGGCTTTCGAATTACACCATAGATCGCAGCTAATCCGCCCATACTTGCGCCCAGTAATGCAGAGGTTTCAGGTGAATATGTTTGCCCAATTTTTTGAGTAATGGATGGAACAATTTCACTTACGATATTTTCAATATGTTGATCAGCGTTTAAGCTGCTTAGAAAAGCATCAACATTTTCCGGATACAAGCCATAACTAACTGGCGCCCAGTCTTCTCGCTTATTCATAAACTGTGCGGGTGTGTATTCCTTTACCCGACCCAAATTATCTTCGACATAGGGGGTGTGATAAACGCCGATTACCGTTGGCGGGGTTAAATCATTTAATTCAGCAATTCTGGCTGCAGATTTAGCTAGTTCCCAAGTGGCTCTCTGATGGGGATTGATTCCGATATTGCGCTTGTCAAAAATATTCTGACCATCATGAGCAACGAGAACATGGTGACCTGGGTTCGCAGGTGCCCAGTAATCAACTGTGCGCGAGCCAAAACGAACTTTATGAACCGCCCCAGATAGGCCGCGAACTTGAAATTGCTCAATCTCAATCATGGGTTAAGTATCCCTTTTAGTTTGTATATGTGGCTGAAGGCAATGCAGAAGATATTTCTTTCTCTACCAAGAACTGTCCCATCAAACCGTCATCTTCATGGTTGTCTTATTAATTAGGAATCTTTGGCGTTTTACCTCATCCTTTAGTTGATCCGCTGACTAGACCTGAAACTAAATGCTTTTGCAGGAAAATAAAGAGCGTCAGAACTGGGATTGTCGCCAAGAGTGCGCCGGCAGTAAATGGGCCCCAATTCTTGCCGTATTGGCCGTAAATAAACTGCTGCAATCCGACAGCTACTGTCATCTTATTTCCATCAAGACCAAGAATTACTGAGGTAATTAAGTACTCATTCAGAATTCCAATGAAAGAGAGCAAGAAGGTAACTACAAAAATCGGTGTTGCTAATGGAACGATTATCTTTCGGAAAATCTGGAAGTGATCTGCTCCGTCAATTTTGGCAGCCTCATCGATCTCTGTTGGCAAAGTATCAAAGAAGCTCTTTAGCATCCAGGTATTTACGCCAAGTGCCGAGCCGCCGAATACAAGAATTAAAGGCAACTGATGTCCAAGACCTAAGAACATAAATGATTTTCCGAAAGTATTTATAATTAGGAAAAGTGAGGTCGCGGCCAGTAATTGCGGAAACATTTGCACAATTAGGATTGTTGAGAGAGTTAGTTTGCGACCTTTAAATCGGTGGCGGCTCAAGGTATATGCGGCTAAAGCGCCAATACCAACTTGCATGGCCGAAGCTGAAATAGCCACGACCATTGAGTTTCTGGCCCAAATCAAGAAGGGTTTACTTGAATTAGAGAAGAGCTGAGCGAAGTTATCTAAGCCCTTGTGAGTAGGAATTAGCATTTGAGTGCTTATCTGGCCAGTTACATCAAAGGCACCAGAGATCATCCAGATCAAAGGAAAGACTGAAAATGCAACTACTACGAATCCAACTAGGTGACGCCACAAAACTTTGCGCATCCAAAATTTGAACTTTTTTGAATCTAATAAAAGGGCAATTTTCATTTAATTTATCTCTTCCATCGTCTTCATTTTTCGGAGCCCGTAAAGCGATATTGCTCCGACCAAAACAAAGTTGAGAATGGAAAGTGCACTCGCTAGGCCGTAGTTATTTCCTTCTTGACCATTGAATGCAAGCTTGTAGGTATAAGAAATCAAGATATCTGTGGCACCTGCATTTCCATTTGAATTTGAAAATGTTGGCCCACCGCCGGTTAGTAAATAGATTGCGCCAAAATTGTTTAAGGCCATTGCACCGGATGCGATCAGTAGCGGTGCAACTGTTCTGACTACGAGCGGAAGTTTTATTTGAGTGAATGTTTTAGTTGGTGATGCTCCATCAATCTCTGCGGCTTCCAAAATTTCACTAGGTATCGCCTGGATGGCGCCAGTAGAGATGAGAAACATGTAAGGAAAAGTTGACCAAAGTTCAACAATTAACACAGCCACACGTGCCCACCATGGGTCGGTTAACCAAGGGGTCGAAATATGAAAAATCCGATCAATCACACCTGTCTCGGCGGTAAATAAACCAGACCAAACCAGAATTGAAAGAACGCTGGGAATCGCTAGCGGAATGATAAAAATAGTTCGGTAGAACCGCTTAGACCTCATATGTTTATAGTTGAATATTAAAGCTAAAACAAGGCCAAATAAGAATCCAAAGGTAACAATTAGAAATGCATTCACGATTGTCCAAGTAAGAACCGCCAATAGCGGAGTACGCATCTCTTTATCTGTTATTACTGATGTGAAATTGCGCCACCCAATATTGGCTTTCCAGCCTGGGTAAAGAAGCTCACCTGAATCGCTAACCATCTGACCGTTGTCATTAGGCTGGTATTTCTCGCCGGAGAGAACATTTGTAAGCTGATCTACGCTGGCATTGTAGGTAAAAACCGGTTGTGACGCTTCTAAAGTTTCTAGGTCTATCGGTTGAAGAGTTATTTCACTTGCCATCTTAATCGTGATGTTTTGAATTTGGTTTATATATCGTTCGACTTGATCTGAAGCTAGGACCTTCTGCCCATCAACTGATTGGATCTGTCCGTTAATAGAAAACTTTAATTGACTTTGATCGAGTTTTACGACTGATTTTGAATTTCCGATCCAGTAACTTGAATCTGAGTACTTAAAAACTAGGAAAACTTCACGAGTAGAATCTTTGAGAACTACCTGGTAATTAATTGGCAATTCAGTCTGAACTGGAATCTTGGAATCTTGCAAAATTGCATCAATTGCTTGCGTCTTCGAGAGTTGATGGCCATTTGAGTCATTGGTAAAAGCCACCGCACCTGAATAAAAGGCTGGATAAATATGAAAGAGGCAAAGAAGCAAAACGCCTGGTAGTAAATACTTGCCTGGAGTCTTCTTGCTGATTACATAAGTTGAAAAAATTAATGAAGCTGAGAGATAGAAAAATACAGATAAGAACCAAGCTCTGTCTTGCAGAAACTTGGTGGCCATCACCAAGATCAGAGTAATGAGGCCGTAAGTAAGTAAATATCTCAATATTTTAGACATTGAAATCTTTTTCACACTTAAACCCCCATTCCATCTAGCCCAGATTACGCTTGAAAAATGCTTAAAGGGGTCCTGGATTCCCTCGACTCCAGGACCCCCACTTTAAGCAGATTTATTTATTGCCTAGCGCAGTATTTAAGTTCTTTGCCGCAGAATCCATTGCTGCTCCGAACTTAGCTTTTCCGCTTGCCCAATCTGCGAATGCGTTATTCCAGTAAGTCCAAACATTGTTCATTTCTGAAACATTTGGCATTGGAATACATAGAGCGCCATAGGCTCCAAACTTGCCAGCAACGCTCTTTGCATCAACAGTTGCCGCTGCTTCGATGTTTGCTGGGTAGCTGTTATTTGCCTTTGTAATTGCTTTGCTGAAAGCTGCTGTTTGGACAACTTCAACTAGGTACTTACGGGCTAACAAGTTGTTCTTAGTGAATCTGTTCATGTAAACAGCTGTAACGCCACTGAATGCTCTAGCAGTTCCGCCATTTACAGCTGGAATGCTGGAGATTTCATACTTAACTCCAGCTTTATCTAGGCCATCAATTGACCAAGGGCCAACAATTGCATATGGAGCTTTACCGTTTGAGAAGTTAGATCCATCATAAGTATTTGACTTATCAAATATCTTGGCTGCAAGCCAGCCATCCATCAAAGCTGCGTTCTTCATTAACGCCTTTGAGTTTAGACCAACCTGCTTTGTATTTATGTATGAACCATTCTTATTAGAAAATACATACCCACCAATAGAGTCAAAAAATGGTTGCATGAAGTAACCATCGATGTGAGTAACAATTCCAACGGAGGCTTTTCCAGATGCGATTAGAGAAGTGGCGGTACTTTCTAAATCCTTCCAAGTCTTAGGTGCACCTGTTGGAACAAGAGTTAGATTTGTTGCCAAAGCAATATTGCTTACAGCAATTGGGATACCCCATTGCTGATAATTAAAACTTACACCCGAAGTAACAGCAGCTGGATAGGCGCTCTTCTTAATTACCGAACTAAGAGAAGTAACTACGCCAGACTTAACTAAGGCACCTGTGTTGTCGTGTGAAGCGGTGAAAAGATCAGGACCAGCGCCCGCAGGTCCAAGCTTGCTCATGCCGCAATCACCAAGACCGCACTTAGCTACGATGTTTACTGTCACGCCATTCTTACTTGCCCAAGCTTCTGAAGCTGCCTTATATGCCGCTTCTTCACCTGAGTTAACCCAAACCGTCAACGTACCTGCTGCTTGAGCCGGCGCGATTGAGCCAAGAAATGCTAATGAAACTGCTAGGAGACCAACTCCTAAACGTTGCATCTTCATAAACTCCCCTTAATTTTCATATATAGTCGACGCGCGTCGATAGTGATGTAATCTACGCATACTCGGCAAATGAGTCAAGGGTATTGGCCCTATTTGCCTAAAAAGTGAGGGGGAAGCAGATGACTACGCGCGCGGACATCGCCAAACTGGCTGGCGTATCTGAAAGCACCGTCTCCTACGCCATCTCGGGCAGACGCTCGATTAGTGAAGCCACTAAACAACGAGTTATGGCCGCAATTGAGCAAACTGGTTACAAGGCCAATTATGCGGCCGCAGCATTAGCTAGCGGTGCTCCACGTATGGTCACAATTTTGACTGCCAATCCATTCGAAGCACCACCATCTCAGATTGACGGCGCTTTGCTAGATGGAATTGTTACCGGAGTAAGAGAATCTGGTTCTCACAGTGTGATCTGGCCATTTTCCAATGATAAGAATGCTGAAATTGAAGCTCTGATTAAACTGAACTTTTCTGGCGGTGTAATTTTGATGGATGTCACCGATGAAGACCAACGTGTTCACTCACTAAATCGTGCAAACATTCCATTTGTTATTCTGGGTCGTGCGAAATTTGACTTCGCTTACAACTTCGTTGACAGAGATTTTGAATCGGTTTACAAATTAGGTTTAGAACACCTTAAAGAATTAGGTCATATAAATATTGGCGTTCTTGCCACAACTTCAGAACTTAATCCTTACCTAAAGAAAGTCGCATCGGCACTCAAACTTAAATTGAAAGTTATTTCGGTTGCCAATACATTGATTGGCGGAAATGCACTAGCGAAAAACTTCAAGCAGGAGCATCCAGAAATTACAGGGGTAATTTCAATACTTGACTATGTAACTACAGCATTTGTTGATGCTGCTGCTCAATACGGATTATCTATTCCGGATGAACTATCGATTATTGGCGTTAATATTCTTGAAGAGCAAGCTGAATCTTCAAACCCAAAGATCTCGACAATTGCATTTAATGCTTATGAGATGGCTCGGTCCTCTGGAAAAATAATGGTTGAAGTTATGGCCGCGGATAAAAATGTACGCAAAAAGAAGAGCGAACTATGGGTTGGCGATTTTGTAGATCGTGGCTCTACCAGAGCTATTTCTTAAATTTCTCAGTGAAAAGGGCGCAGCTCTACTTTTCGATTGCAAGCTTTTGACGCTTCAAAAGCCAACTTTCGGGCTATATCGGCATCAGCTGCCTCAATAATCCAGAGCCCGCTGAAGTTCTCTTTGGCATCAAAGAGTGGTTTACCAGTGCTCAAGTTTGCGCCTCCACGATTATCAATAACAGTTGCTGATTCAGGCGCATGCAGCCCCCAAGCAAAGAACCAATGACCATTGTCGCGAAGGTAATCATTGAACTTATCAATCTCAACCATTTCAGCAGCGGTGCCTGAATTAGATAGGTCATCAATTACCGAGATGAGAAATTTCATTTTAATGTTCTACCCTACTTTCCATCCCAATTAGCAAGCTCTGCTGCAAATGGATCAAGACCCATTGGGCCGATCTTTAACGCATAAGTGTGGAACTTCTTAAGTGAGAATTCAGCACCTAATCGCACCTTGGCATCTTCGCGGGCTTTCATCCAAACGCGCTCGCCTACCTTGTAGGAAATAGCTTGGCCCGGCCAGCCCAAATAGCGATCTGTTTCGCTACGGGAATGATCTTCGTCAAGTAGAGCTTGCTCGTTTAGAAGTTTGCGTGAAGATTCGGCGTTCCAAACATTGCCATCGAAATCGGTGTAGCCAAGGTGCATTCCGATATCTACAACGATGCGAGCGGCACGTAATGCTTGCGCTGATAAGTAACCCATTTCAATTCCTGGTTCATCAAAAGCGCCAAGTTCATTCATAAAGCGTTCGGCATAAAGCGCCCAGCCTTCGCCATAACCACTAATCCACGCTGCATTTATCTGAAAACGTGAGAGGCGATCTTTTTCAATTGCAACAGTTGCACATTGCAAGTGGTGGCCAGGAACTGCCTCGTGATACCAAGTCGAAACTAAGTGCCAGCTACTGACTTCGTCTTTGCCCAACATTGGAATCCAGGTTGTGCCCGGGCGAGATAAGTCTTCAGATGGTGGGTTGTAATAAGGGGCAGAAGCGCTGCCTTCAGGGGCTAAGCGGGCTTCGCAGATTTTGATGCGATCATCAATATCAAAGTACTCGCCATCCATGCGCACCATTGCGGCATCAGTGAAATCTTGTAGGTACTTAATGACATTTGCTTCGCCTTTGATTACATACTTAGGGTCATGATCTAAGTGATCGGCAACTTCGCGAAGTGTTTTAGCGCCTGGCTTAATTTGTTCGGCAATCTCCCACATGCGCGCGTTGATAGCTTTGAGATCTGCCATGCCCCATTCATATGTGGCGCGAAGATCTAACTTTGCACCTGTGAAGTAGCGTGCCCAAACCGCGTATCGATCTGCGCCAACTGCGTCGTTTGGAGTTGCAATCGGAAGGTATTGGCTCTTTAAGAAGCTTGCAGTTTCAGCTGCGGCTTTCTCGGCGAGCTTTGCATTGGCATGCATCGCTGGATATTTGCCATCTGCATCAAAGTTCTTGCACATCGCGCTAAAGCCACCATTGGCATAGCTTTCAAGTTGCTCGATAACGCCACGTACCTGACGTTGCGCAGTTGTCTTGCCACTCTTAGCAACTTCCATGATTGCGCCAGTCCAAGACTTATATGCGCCATCAACTGCAGCTAAACGCTTAGCGATATTGTCGAAATCTTGATCACTTTCCTTTGGCATCAATTCAAAAATTGAGCGAACGTTAGATGGTGGTGAAGTCAGCACATTCCAGAGCACGAAGGATTCTTGGCTCTCATATAGAGCAAGACCTGACTCAAGGCGCTCTTGCATAACAGTCTGAGCAATTCGATCAATTTCATCTATTGGCTTTAGGGCAACGAGCTTTGCCAAAGTTGCTTTCGTTAGATCCGCTGATTTCTGTGCGCCAGCAAGTGAGAAATCATCAAGTTTGTCTTGACTGAGTCCGTTGCCCAAGTAGGTGCAATCCATAGGGCTAAGTGCGGCCGAATCATCAATATAAGTATGGCTGAGTTCAAAAATCGGAGATCTAAATGTCATGAGTGGATCTTTCCAAAGCACCGCATCTTTGTCCATAGAAAGGGCGGTGTGGAAAAGCAAAAGGGAATTGGTGATTAACCAAGTCCCGATTACTACCAAGGCAACGTAGTGAAAGTATGAACTGGGTAAACATTAAAGAATTAAACTGTTTTCCCTTATAAGCCTGGGTGGTTAATTAATCGGGATTGCGATAACCATTTCATAATCGGCAGCCATCGGATCCTTGGTTGGGTTATAAATTTCCAGATGAGGCGCCGGCCGCATCTGTGATCCGGACGCGGGAAGTGCTTCCATATAGGCGCGCTGATAAGTAGCCGCTAGAGATGTGATTGGTCCTGTGTGAACTACCTGAAGATGCTTTCCTGCTGGAATCTCTACACTCTCAAAACCATTTGGCACTTCTGCATTGATTGGCACGATTGCGCCTGCGAAGTAATCCATAGGTTCGTCCATGGACTTACTCGGGATAGAAGCGCCGTAAAAGAATTCGCTCTTTGCCAGATCAGTATCTCTGGCTTTTGAAAAAAACTCTCCCCATGCAGCAGGGATAGCTTTCGCATCATACTTTTGACTATTAAAGATAGTAAATATAGAAGTTTTCACTCCTACCAATTTTCCGCCATTAATTGAAGCAATTGTGCTCATGATTTTAGGAGCCAAAACCTTTCTCTAATTAATTGGTCAAGTGTAATTGAAGTGCGATCTTTTAGAAATTCACGCCAGCTGGTGGAGTTGTAGGAAATATTTCGATATCCCATATGGCAATGAATGGCAGGGTCTCGATGGTTGATAAAACACTCGCATCATCCTCACCAAATGCCTCTATGAACACGGTTCGCTTTGGCATAGCTACTTTTATAAATCCCAGTAAGCCTTGCTCCACTAATGCTTTGGCCTGCGCCTGCTCTGCTGGAATTAGAGCTCGAATATCTTCCGGAGTAACTCCATCTTTGAATGTGGCAACGACCATATAGCTATTCATTTGATACCAAATTTCTGTGAGTCGTAATTACTTGACATATCAAGTATATCTGATTTACTTCTCTTGTGGCACAAAAAGGTATGAAAGAACTCGACTCCAAGGCATGGCGTGCTTTCCACAAAATCGGAACGAGTCTTCTGCCCCACCTTGGTCGCCAAATAACTAACCATTCTGGAATCTCTGGGACGGAATACGTGGTGCTCGTCGCTCTTTCTGAGCTGCCAGTACCTTCAGTAAATTTAAACCGATTGGCAGCCGGTCTGGGTTGGGAAATAAGCCGGATGTCGCACCAGATTTCGCGAATGGATGAAGCCGGCTTGGTTAAGAAAACTAAGAACCTGGAAGATTCTCGCTGCTTCGATGTCTCCATCACGGCTAAGGGAAGAAAAATAGCTGAAGCTGCAATTCCTTTGCAGTCCAAAGAAATCAATCATTGTTTCAGCGAGGTCTTAACCCAGGCCCAAATGAAGGCTTTAATTGAAATATCTGAAGCAATCTCAACTCATATGAAAGAACACCATCCACTTAACAAGAAAGTAGAAAAGTAAATGAAAATCGCACTAGACATATTCGGAGCACTTCTGGCATTTGCCGCTATTGGATCAGCTATATCAAAGCTAAAGAAGGTTCCAGATGTTATGGCAGCGATGGAGAAGGTTGGCGTTAAGCCAAATCAGATTCCAGTTCTTGCATTTTTGGAAATCGCTGGTGGACTTGGAATCATCGCCGGTATCTGGAACAAGCCTCTCGGAGTTTTATCTTCAATATGTCTGGCTCTTTATTTTGCAGGCGCGCTATTTACACACTTTTCTCGCAAGCATAAGGTCGCAGATTTCGGTGCTGCACTTGGAATCTTTATCATCGCTTGCATAACAACTGCACTACAGCTCAAGCGATAAAGGTAAGAGTCGCCTTAAACGCTCATGCAACTGCGCTAGCTAATTCCAGATCTCACTTACTTTCTTAATACCTGCGCTACATGTTGGCAATGAATACCCGATGAAATTTGTATTCTGTTCATCAATAGTACGAGCGGCATCTATGACAAAGCCATCCCATTCAAAACTAGTAGTTGTATGTGCATCTTCAAGTAAAACGATGTCATATCCTGCGTCGAGGGCCCCCATTGCAGTATGGCGAACACAATTGTTAGTTTCAGCGCCGCAGATATATAGCTGGCTAACTTTTAACTTCGTTAATACCTTTTCAAGATTGGTCTCGATAAAAGAACTGCGGTATCTCTTTTCAATAATTGGCTCGCTATCAAAGGGAACCAAATCAGGAACTATCTGCCAACCATCACTCCCGAGTGGAAGATCTTCGGCTGAGTGACGGACCCAAATAACTGGAACTGATGCAGCCCGTGCCTTCGTAACTGCCGCCAGCATGTTGGCAACTTTCTCATCACGCAGGTAAGCATCTTTTACAACATTTACCTGCACATCGATAACAATGAGTGCTGATTCGCTACGTTCGCTCTTATTGATAGCCATAAGAGAAGCCTAACTCAAAACTTATTTAGAGAAGAGTCGCCCTATAAGCCAGAATTGTTGTGAACGGAAATCAATAACAAGTTGCTATGGTCTGGCTGTAATGCCAAGTGCGTCAAGCAGTACAGCTTCAGTTACACCTAAATTCTTGGCTGCTGCAGCGAGATCTGGTGGCATAGTTGTTCCAAAGGCCGCCTTCAAGGCATCTTCTGTTATGCCAAGTTTCGTGGCTGCTGCAGCGGTATCAGGCATTGGCATTCCCCCGCCGCCCATAGCCGGCATCGCTTGAATCTGACTGGCATCTACTTCTCCATGGAAGCAAGCAATTGATGAGCGAGCATCTGCTGTTCCTAGAAGTACGTAATGGTAAATACCTTTTGGAAATTCTGGTGTGGCACTTTTTACACCATTGCACTGATCTAAGTTCTTAGCTGTTACTTGCTTACCCTTATTGTCACGATCACCGTAGATTGGGAAGCCATCGAGAGCAAAACCAATAATATGAGAAGGCTTCGAAACCTTATCTACCTTTGCAGTTACACAATTAGGAAGGCCGTGATAATGATAAGCACCAATATCAGGGGTTGGATGACCAGCGCATTTATCTACAAATGATGCCGTAATTCCTGCTGAATTTGTGACGGTAAAGTTATTGGCCATCGCCACCGTCTTCCCATCTCCTTCAAAAGGATTGTAAAGAACAGCTCCTGAAATCATGACTCCAATTGAGCCTAAAGAAGTGCTGGTTACTTTGGAGGAATACTTTGGTGTAGTTGGGATGGTGAATTTATATGTCTGTGCTTTCGTAGGATCGGCAATGATGTTGGCTGTTGTCGCATCTGGCACAACAACTCCAGCTTTAGGAACTGCGTAGTAAGCATCTCGCGCATGGTTTGGAATGCCAGTAGGTTGCATGATGATGGATTTACTGGAGTAAGTGAGCTTCACCGTTGGATTCCATTTTGCGGCTTTAACCGCAGCAATCGTCGAGACGGCTGTAGAAGTTCCAGCCGCATTAGCCACATAAAACACAGCGCCGTTGAGTAAAGCAACTACTAGAGCGGTAATCCCAACGAGTGTTTTTTTCCTCATTTCACACCAAGTTTCGACTTAAGTTCAGCTTCTGTCATTCCAAGATTCTTTGCTGCAGTTGTAAAATCTGGTGGCATCTTGTTTCCAAAGGCCGCTTTCAACTCAGCCTCAGTGATTCCCAATTTTTTTGCTGCAGCAGCAGTATCTATCGCTGGACCGCCTTGACCGCCTGGACCTTCACTTGCCGCTAGTGGATCTACGGCAGTCAGGCCCTTCACACACTTTACGACCAAGTTCTTCTCTGCGGATTGTGCGTAGTAGTGATATCCATCTTTCGCTGTTGTTCGACCATTGCATTCATCAAGTTTGATTGTGCTCTTAGAGCTCAGAGGTGCAAAAACGGCAACGCCATCCATCGCATAACCAATCATTTTTGTCTCTGCATTCGGATTGTCGATATGTGATTCATATTCAATTCCCTCACACCCGGTATACGCGTGTAAGTGGTATCCAGCAGTCGGATTGAAGTGTCCACCACAATCATCAAATGCGGCGATTGTGTATGCACCCAAAATTGCGTCAACAGGTGCAGATGCCGAAATTACTAAACCGTTAATGGTGACTCCCAAATTTCCGCGAGGAGAAGAAGTCTCACTTGCCAGAAGTGGTGTTACAGGCACAAGAATTGAAGTTGGAACCGGCTTTGTTGTTTCAGTCCACTCCCAGGTTCCTTCTACACAGTGATACTTATATGCCTCTTGGACATCTGGTCTTGCAGCTCCTTGAAATGCCTCTTTTGTATCTGTGACTTTTACTTTGCCTGAATCATCGTAAAGTTTCCACTTCACATCTTTATAAATCGTTGATAAATCCATTATGAATTGGCCATCAGCGTCATACATTTTTTCGCCATCAAGCCAGATTCCTGAAACTTCCGCCGTCGAACTAGTGGATTCCGGGCAAAATGGCCCGATTTTCGCATCAACAGGAGAACCAGTAACTTCAATTCGATAGCAGGTCGTCTCCGTGCCATCTGACAGGGTGCAGTCCTCGGTTGTGATCGCCTTTGTAAGTGACCCCTCTAGAAAGTTAGCCGCAACAACACCTGGAGCACCAAGTTCGATTGAAGCCTCATCGGAGCTAAGCAAATTCACTCCTGCGAAGGCAATGGCAGCAGCTGCTACTAGTGCGGTTAAGGCTAGAACGTATTTTTTGACTGACAGCTTAAACATGAAAACTCATCTCATCTCGACTTGAATTTTGCAACTAATCTGAAGATGGTATTATTTACCTAGGTAACTAATAAAAGCAATTAAATTTGCTATATTTTGAGTATGGAAAAGGCTGAGAAAAGGGCGAGAAAGGGACCGCGTAAGCCGCCGCCCTCTGCCATTCGATTGATGCCACCCTCTCTAGCCTCCCTCTTTATTGCCGCAAGTGTCGGCAGACTGAGTCACCTATTTCCGCGATGGATGAGTGCCAAAATTGAAAAGGTGCACGATGTAACATCATCGCAAATTTTGGCAATCTTCATCATCTCTCAAGAAGAGCAGATCACCATGGGTCAATTGGCTCAAATGCTTGATCTAACTCCCAGAGCAATTACAGGATTGATGACTGGATTAGAAAAAAAGAAATTGGTAACTCGCACTAAAGACCAATCTGACGCACGAATAACTTGGCTATCTTTGAGTGAAGCTGGAAGAAAGTTTTTGAAAAATGTTCGGCCTGATACATCGAGGAAACTATCTGGATTATTTGAAGTTCTTACTAAGAAAGAGCAAATTGAGCTAGTTCGAATTATCGAAAAACTAACAGACCACATGAAAACGCAAATCGACGAATAAGAAAGAAGAGTCGCCCTATAAGCCGGAATTAATCGACTGAGTCGCCGACTCTTTCCCACATCTTCGCAAGAATCATCCATCGTCCGTCGATAAATACAATGTTTAGGTAATCCTGCATAACTCCACCAAACATCTCAAGCTGGACACGCACTACCGCCAGTGTTGGAGAAATCTGGTCGAACATAAGAACTTTGTCACGACGGGTGTTACCTGTATCGAATGGAGACTTGCGATTGGCAACTACATCTCGATAAACAAGATATGGGCGCAGTGAGATTTCACCAGTCTGAGCTGAATAGAGAGCACAGTCCTTGTGAAAAACTGTGTCAAACAAGTTCATATCTTGCTTGTGCATTACTTCGAAATAATCATCCAGCATCTTCTTGATAGCTGGGTCGGAAATATTTGTATTTGTATAGTCGGTCATCTCTGAATTTTAATACAAAGCACAGATTAGGCGCAGGAGGTTTTGGATGATTATTTCCCCGAGTCTTTGCCCATAAAACTGCCCATATTTGCCCATGGTTTCCCCATAAAAACATCTAAATCTGCGACAGGTTTTGTCATAACTTGTACAACGAAAATGCAGAAAGGTGAGCGCAGTTTTAACCTGCGCCCACCTAATTGGAAGAAGAGTCGCCCTATAAGCCGGAGGCTTTTGATTCACGCTTGAAAAGGGGGATTGCCCACGTAAGTGCCCACAAAGAAATACAAGGCTAACTAAAGATTAGAAACATTATTCCAGTGCTCAACAATTGGAGGCTTAGCGAAATATTCGCCAATAATCTCCCGCCATTTCTTAAATAATTCACCCTCTCTAAATCCAACAGTGTGGTGCTCGAGAGTCTCCCAGTGGATATGGAAGGTATAAGTATTGGCTTGTTCGATTCCCTTGTGCATTTCAAAATCTATAAAGCCTGGGGCATTGGATAAAACTTCGGAAACCGCTCGTTGCACCGCTTTCTCAAAATCAGAATGGTGCTCAGGTACAACTTCGACGAATGCAATTTCAAGGACCATTTTCAAAGTATAAAGAAGGGTCGCCTTAAATCTAGACTTAATTTGCCCACGTTTTTGCCCACTTGCCCACGTTTTTGCCCACAAATATTCACAAATTTTGTTTAGGTTTTGTTTGAACCTGTAAAAGAAAAGTGACCATCTCCGCACGGGAAATGGCCACTAATCACTAATTTAAAGAAGAGTCGCCCTATAAGCCGGATCTTGGGCTACGCTATGACGAAGTTGATGCAATCCCTCATTCAAAAATGGAGAGAAGTTTGTTGAAGTATCTTCATTTAGTTAAGAGTTGGTACTTCTATTCTGCCCGGTAATTGCCTTATGGCTGCCATCACACCACGGTTTGTCTTTGC
>CAJAFH010000258.1 GCA_903939005.1 uncultured Actinomycetes bacterium
GAAGGCATCGAAGGAAAAGTTTTATATCGCGGTACTGTCGCCGAAGTAGTTCATCAATTAGTCGGTGGCCTGCGTTCCGGAATGGGTTATGCCGGAGCACCAGATATCAATACTTTGCGTCGCGATGGTCGCCTAATTCAAATTACCGCAGCTGGCCTCCAAGAGAGCCACCCGCACGATGTTTTACACGTGGCAGATGCCCCTAACTATGCGAAGAAAGGCTAGGGCTAAGTAAATGTTCGAGATTGAAATTGCACCCGGCAAGCGCGCCCGCCAGGCCTACTCCTTTGACGATATTGCGATTGTGCCCTCACGTCGTACTCGCGACCCAGAAGATGTCTCTACTTCATGGCAGATTGATGCTTATAAATTTGAGTTACCAATGTTGGCAGCGCCAATGGATTCAGTGGTTTCACCACAAACCGCAATTGCGATCGGCAAATTAGGTGGCCTCGGTGTTCTAAACCTCGAAGGCCTCTGGACCAGATATGAAGATCCCCGCATTCAGCTTGGTGAAATTGCATCAATGCCTGATGCGCAGGCAACTCGTCGTATGCAAGAACTTTATAGCGCACCTATTCAGCCAGCACTGATCAAAGAGCGCATTAAGCAAATTCGCGAAGCTGGCGTAACTGTTGCGGCATCACTTTCACCACAACGCACTGCCGAACTTCATAAAGCTGTGGTCGATGCCGGTGTTGATATTTTCGTTATTCGCGGAACCACAGTTAGTGCTGAGCACGTAGCAACTCGCGATGATGCACTTAACTTGAAGAAGTTTATTTACGAGCTCGATGTGCCAGTAATTGTTGGTGGCGTTGCAACGGCAACAGGTGCGCTGCATTTAATGCGCGCAGGTGCGGCTGGTGTTCTAGTTGGTTTCGGTGGCGGCGCAGCACACACCACTCGCAAAGTTTTGGGTATTCAAGTTCCGATGGCATCTGCCGTTGCTGAAGTTGCCTCTGCTCGTCGTGAATATCTCGATGAATCTGGTGGCCGTTACGTACATGTAATTGCCGATGGTGGCGTTGGCCGTAGTGGTGATATTGCGAAAGCAATTGCAATGGGCGCTGATGCAGTAATGATGGGTTCCCCATTAGCAAAAGCCACAGAAGCTCCTGGCTTAGGTTGGCACTGGGGATCAGAGGCACATCACGCCGTTCTACCTCGTGGTGAACGCGTTGCAGTTGGCACAGTTGGCACGCTCGAAGAAATTCTGCTCGGACCATCTAGCACTTCTGATGGATCCATGAACTTATTCGGCGCTCTTCGCCGCGCAATGGCTACTTGCGGATATTCCGATGTAAAGGAATTCCAGCGCGTCGAGGTACTTATTAACCGTGGCTAATCCAGTACTTGTTCTTGATTTTGGTGCGCAATATGCGCAATTAATTGCGCGCCGAGTGCGCGAAGCAAATGTTTTTTCTGAGATCGTGCCTTCATCAATTACTGCGGCTGAAGTTACAGCCAAAGCACCAAGTGCAATTATTTTATCGGGCGGCCCATCAAGCGTTTATGCACCGGGGGCACCTAAGTTTGATGAAAGTATTCTGCAGTTAGGCATTCCGGTATTCGGTATTTGCTACGGCTTCCAAGCAATGGCTGCTGCCCTTGGCGGGGTAGTTAGCCAAACTGGAAAATCTGAATTTGGCCGTACTGAAATTACGGCAACAACGAGTGCAAAGTTATTTGCCGGCCTGCCAGCAAAGCAAAACGTCTGGA
>CAJAFH010000259.1 GCA_903939005.1 uncultured Actinomycetes bacterium
ATTAGTTGGCGAGAAACATACGCTTTGGAATGGCACCGGTGGAATCTTTCCGGAAGGCCCACGTATGTATAAACGCAATGGTTGGTATTACTTACTAATTGCTGAAGGTGGAACGCTGCATTTCCACACTACGTCAATTGCCCGAAGCGAAAACGTATTAGGGCCATATATTTCCAGCCAACGTAACCCCATTCTTACCCACAAACATTTAGCTCGTGAGCACCCAGTTCACAATGTTGGCCATGCCGATATGGTTGAACTTAAAGACGGTAGTTGGTGGGGCGTTGCCCTCGCATCGCGCCCACGTGGTGGTTTCTACGACGGTGGAAATGTTAAGTGGTCATTCGGTGGTTATTACCGAAACTTAGGCCGTGAAACTTTCATCTTCCCCGTTACTTGGCCCGCTGATGATCAGAGTCCACTATTTGCGCCAGAGACTGGCCGAGTAGAAGATAGTTATGAAGTAACTGGTTTAGCAGAGTTTCCACAAAGCGATGTAGCGGTTGATTTCAGTGCCGAATCTTTAGCCATCAAATGGGTAACCATTCGTAATGAAAAGCGGGATCACTTCAATTTGTTACGCGAATGCGCACTGGCTTTGCAGGTACAGGACTCTTTTGAGAATACTTTCCTTGGTATTCGCCAAACCGCTTGGAAATTCAATTGCTCTTTGACCATTGATTTAACTGACTTGAAAAAAGGCGATGTAGTTGGGTTAGCGGCCTACATCAAAGAGGGTGCATATCTTTCACTTGAGATTAACCGAGATGAGACCTTTGGAATAAGCGTACAAGCGGGTTCAGGTAAGCAACCAACTGCATCTATTTCAACTGAACTTTCAAAGCTGCGCATTGAATTAAGTGGAAATGATCAGGATTACACCTTCAGCGCTCCTGAATTAGGTTTCTCGCATACATTAGATGGGCGCGAAATCTCCTGCGATATGACTGATTCACATACCGGCGTAATGGTCGCTTTAATCGGTAAGAGCGAGAGTAAAACTAAGGTTCAAGTCGAGAACTTCCATATTTCTTAAGCGCTCTTTAAAAACTTTTCTAGGGCTTCGCGAATCAATGCAGATGGTGTTTCGCCCCGGCGCTTAGCTTCTCTTTCAAGTGCTTTCTTCAACTTTTCAGGCACTCTTGCTTTTACTTCTGGTGAAGTAACTCTCGGGCGAGAAAGTGAAGGTCGACCAGCGTGAGATTGAGTTACTTCTTTGGCTATTTTTTGGGCTCGCTTTTCAGTAAGCCTTTGTCCATTGGCCAATAGGACAACCTCTTTATCAAGGTTGATGTTCTTGCCAACTTTTATATTCTTAGCCTTATAGACCATCTTGCCCTCCCCTGAATTTGCTTGGCATTACGTGAATGACTAAAACTATTCCGTCGATTTGAATCGCAACTATTTCAAGCTCTAGGCCACGATCATCAAGCCCAAGCCAAAATAATTTTCGTTCTCCTGTAACGAAATGAGGAACATCTTCTGGCAAATAGTTATCAATTACAAAGAGCGCCCGACCTTTTGCAATCCTGTGCTTCCGTGCCGATTGAGTAAAGCGATACTCAACATTGCCTATATTATGCGCCACAATATTATCTGTCAATCGCTTTGCTAGGTTTCATCTTTTCAAATTAGAACTTAATCCTGACAATCCAGGTCTTTTATTCACAGGCTCGAAACTAGGAAGGATTTAGAGATTGGAGTTACTGAGAGTAGCCTTGCAATTAGTTAGCTAAAACGAGCAGGAGCATAAGATGAGCGAAGAACGCACATATAAGAAGTGGACTGCTCGAGATGTGAAGAAATACATCGCTGTTCCAACTGATTTAGATAATAAATACTCGCGCGGAGTTCTTGGCGTAATAACTGGTTCGGCTCAATACCCCGGCGCTGCCGTTCTCTCTACTGCAGCAGCTTCTGCAACAGGTGTCGGCATGATTCGCTTTCACTCATCATCTGGTTTAGCCCACCTTGTTCTGCATACTTGTCCTGAAGTTGTGGTTCAACCGGGTCCAGTTTCAGCATGGTTACTAGGTTCTGGAATTTCTGATCAGAAATACAAAATGCTTACTACTTGGTTGCGTCATCGCTGGTTTGTGTTAGCTAAACGTCAGACCATGCCTACGGTTTTAGATGCTGGCGCGCTGCATTTAGCGGGTCAATTAACCCAACCAACACTCATTACTCCACACGCTGGCGAGCTTGCTAAATTACTTAATTCACGCGGGCTGCAGGTAAGTGCCGAGGCAATTGAGGGAGATCCACGCAAGTGGGTGCAGATTGCAAGTGATACATTGAAAGTAACAGTTCTACTAAAAGGGGCCATCACCTTTGTGGCCGATAGCGAACAATTAATTGAGCTACCAAAAGCAACACCATGGTTAGCCACTGCAGGAACTGGCGATGTTCTTGCAGGAATAGTTGCAGCACTAGTTGCAACAAATGAAGTTGAAATTTTAAATGATGAATCAGTACTGGCGCGAATTGCTGCAAGTGCTGCCTTTATCCATAACATCGCTGCGCTAAAAACTTCCGATGGTGGGCCAATAACGGCAACGCGAATTCCAAGATTTATTCCGCAAACCATTAAACAGTTTGTTTAAAACTCATAATTGATACTTACATGTTCTAGGGCTATCCCCAACCATTTGGGTAGCCCTAGATAGGGAAGTCGGCTACTTTTAAGTATGACTTTCCGAGTGCTCGTGATTAATGATGACGCATTCGAACTTGCGACTCTTAGTGCAGCACTTCGCTTACACACCATAAACGTTGTTGGTGAAGCAAATAATTTAGCAGTGGCAGAAAATCTATTTCGATCTCTTCAACCTGAAGTATTAATCATTGATATTCAATTTGATGGTCAAGAAGCAATATCGCTAGTTAAGAAATTACGAAAGTTAAACCCAGCACTTGGAATTGTTATTACAACAGCTTGCCCAGATATCCGCTTACTCGGTATCACGGTTAAAGATCTTCCAATTGGCTCTGTACTGATTCTAAAGAAATCAATTAGCAATTTGGAAATCATTGCTACTTCAATTCGTAAGGCGATGGAAGTTGCAGAAAGTAAGAGCCCGGCTGCTTGGGTAGATAGTCATGGCTCACCCCATGAGAATCCGTTTTCCTCTGTCTTAAGTTCTATGACAGATACCCAAATTGAAACGTTACGACTTGTCGCTACTGGCTTAAGTAATGCTGAGATTGGCCGGGTTCGATTTGTTAGTGAGAAATCGGTCGAACAAATCGTTGCCCGTATTGCGGGACACTTCGCAATTACGCCAGATCGCACTCGAAACCTAAGAGTTTTAATAGCTGGCCACTACTACAAGTGGATCGGCGCACCTAGACACTAGAATCTCGGGATGGATCTAGCCCA
>CAJAFH010000260.1 GCA_903939005.1 uncultured Actinomycetes bacterium
CTAAAGGTGTTTCAAAATTCTGGTAGAAATACGTTCAGTGTCTTATTAGAAAGGTTATCCCTAGTTTTTCCAATGAGAGTTAGCACTAAAAATAAATCTTTCGTCTCACGTGTACTGCGCAAATACCGCTTGATTATTCATTGCTTTAACTTTGACCAGTCAATGTCCTTATTTGATTCATTTTTAGCCCTCTTTTGTCACCCCCAAGGGATACCCTTCTCGAATTACAAACTATGGCGATTCCCATAGAAGTAGAGGTGTCTAGTGTTTCTTCCTAATGTGAGTGAATTTGTTGAGTTTGTAGAGTATTTATCGACTAAGGAACACTCGCTGGACGAAATCCTTGCCCACATGGTTTTGCGCACATTGGCTCCCATTGAGGCAACTTCGGCTTTCGTCTCTGAACTTAATAGAGAAAATCGCGTTTCAAGCGTGGGAAATTTCGGAATTGCTCAGGAAACCGAAGATAGATACCAGGTCACATACGACTTACGAGATAGTATTCCAATAACTGATGCGATTCGAAATCGCAGGATTGTATGGATTAATACTTTGCCTACCTGGCCTGAGGAGTATCCAGCGCTAAAGGATCTTGAATACGAAACAGGTGATCGAACATTTATTTGTTTTCCAATTGAAAAATGTGGAACACCAATCGCAGTGCTTGGCATCTTTTCTAAGTCTGTGATCCACCCTGATGCCGAGATTGATTCTTTCCTAAAAGCAATCGGAAACATCCTCTCTTTGCATGTGTATCGCAAGATTGATAGCGCCCTTGAAAATCGGAATTCCACACAGAAGCGAACAATTGAGTTACGTGGCGAAGTAAACACAACTCTTACCGAGCGCCAACGTTTAATTCTAAGAATGATGAGTGAGGGGCGCACCAACATTAAAATCGGTGAGCTTCTAGGCTATTCAGAGTCAACTATCCGTCAGGAAACGATAAAGATTTTTGCAATCCTCAACTGTGACGGCCGCGAAGAAGCTTCACAAATTTATTTGAAAAAATACGGGCAAAGTTCTAAGGCTAACGCGTAGCAATGGGACTATATCTAGATAAAGTTACTGAGTTCATTAGTTTTCTTGAAATTAAAAACCATTCCATTGACGAGATACTCGCGCACCTTGTTTTGCGCACATTAAGGCCCCTCGAGGCGACATCAATCTATCTATTTGAACTTTCACATGAGGGCACTGTCGATAGCGTCGCAAGATACGGTGCAAGTGAGTTAACTCGAAATTCATACCCAGATAGCTACGCCCTGCGAGATAAAACACCCATTAATGATTGCATCAGATCTCATAAGTCCGTCTGGATTACTACTCTCCCAGTCTGGCCTGATGAGTATATTTCTCTTAACTCCATTACATATACTGACCCGGAAAAGAGTTTTCTCTGCTTTCCGATTGAAAAGGCTGGCACACCTGTGGCGGCTCTCGGAATAGCCTGCATGCCCGAACTTTCACCGTCGAGCGAAATTGATGCATTCCTGCGAGCTATTGGCAGTGTCTTTGCACTTCATCTCTATTACAGTGAAACATCAATTAGCGTGAAGGAAACTACTAAGTCCAAACGAGATGAGTCCGCTGACTCAAAGCAGGCTCGTAACCTAAATGAACGGCAAGAGTTAATTCTAAAATTGATTAGTGAAGGAAAAACGAATACCGGCATTAGCGATCTTATTGGATATTCAGAATCTACAATTCGTCAGGAAACTATCAAGATTTATTCAATTCTTAACTGCAATGGTCGAGAAGAAGCAGCAAGACATTACCGCGAGCAACAAGAGCAAAAATCCCAATCTTAAATCGCTCTACTCGGGTTTGCGACCTTGTCTTAGTAAGCCATAGGTAACGGCATCTTCAAGTGCCATCGCAGAGGCAGCAATAACGTTTTCGTGAACGCCGATCGTGTTCCATTCGCCCTTGCCATCGCTAGTTTCAACTAATACGCGAGTAACTGCGCCAGTTCCTAAGCGGCCTTCGAGAATACGTACTTTGTAATCTGTTAATTCAAGAGCTGAAAGTTCCGGGTAAAGCTGTTGTAAACCACTGCGAAGGGCGTTATCAAATGCGTTAACTGGACCATTTCCAGCACCTGTGCAAACGATTTGCTTACCTTGCGCAGTAACAGTTACTTCGGCTTTAGTAACAATGCTGCCATCTTCGTTTCGTTCAACTGAAGTTAGCCAGTGATCTATTGTGAAGAACGAAGCACGCGAGCCATTGATTTCCTCGTGAAGTAATAGCTCGAAGGAAGCATCGGCTGCTTCGAAGGTAAAACCGCGCGATTCCATCTCTTTAACGCGATCAACGATGCGACCAACTAGCTCGCGGTCTCCCCCGAGATCAACGCCAAGTTCTATTGATTTCATTTCAATCGATGCGCGACCAGCCATGTCAGATACCAACATGCGCATATCGTTTCCGACTGATTCCGGATCTTCGTGTTGGTAGAGCGATGGATCGACTTTAATTGCGCTGGCATGAAGGCCAGCCTTATGTGCAAATGCGGAAACGCCAACGTATGGTTGGCGAGCACTTGGATTGATATTGGTAATTTCAGCGATCGCGTGTGAAATTCGGAATGACTCACGAAGCGCATTTGCTGGCAAAACTAATTTTTCTTTCTTAAGTTCTAAGTTGGCGATGATTGTGACTAGATCAGCGTTACCGGTGCGCTCGCCATAACCATTAAGTGTTCCTTGCACATGGGTAGCACCAGCTGCAACGGCGGCCATTGAATTAGCGACTGCGCAACCAGTGTCGTTGTGGCAATGGATTCCAAGACGTGCGTTGCTTGCTTGCAATACATCGTGCACCACTTGCGAAAGCTCATCAGGCAACATGCCACCGTTGGTATCGCAAAGCGCGATTACATCGGCGCCAGATTCAGCAGCAACGCGTACAACTTCAATCGCATAGGCGCGATTAGAACGGTAGCCATCAAAGAAATGTTCAGCATCAAGAAATACCCGCTGACCTTCGGCGCGAAGATGAGTAATCGAATCGCGAATCATCTCGAGGTTCTCATCGAGCGTGGTTTTAAGCGCAAGATCTACGTGGCGGTCATAAGACTTTGCCACCAAAGTAACAGCAGGTGCTCCACTATCGCGAAGAGCGCCCAGTAGAGCATCATCGGCGGCTTTTACATTTGGGCGACGAGTCGCACCGAAAGCTACGAAAGTTGCGTTCTTTAGTTGCAACTCTTTCTTAGCGCGAGCAAAGAACTCAGTATCTTTTGGATTAGCCCCTGGCCAGCCGCCTTCAATGAAACCAACACCTAAATCATCTAAGTGACGAGCGATCGCTAACTTATCGTGCACCGAAAGGTTAAGACCTTCTTGCTGCGCGCCATCGCGCAGAGTCGTGTCGTAGATATGAAAAGCGTCGTTTATCGTCATGTTGAATTCTTAGAGAACCTTATGAACCCAGTTATGGGTATCGGCAATTGTGCCGTGTTGAATTCCAAGTAGCGTGTTACGAATCTGCATGGTGATTACGCCTGGTTGGCCA
This sequence comes from uncultured Actinomycetes bacterium, assembly GCA_903939005.1. Classification (GTDB taxonomy): domain Bacteria; phylum Actinomycetota; class Actinomycetes; order Nanopelagicales; family Nanopelagicaceae; genus Planktophila. The sequence continues at coordinate 3,520 of CAJAFH010000260.1, forward strand.
TCGCCAGTTACCCAGGTGCCCATGGTGCTCTTAGCTTGTCCAACCGGAGAAACAACAGCAGCAGTTCCGCACGCAAAGATTTCAGTGATCTCACCACTTGCCACGCCATCGCGCCAATCATCGATGCTGATCATTTCTTCAGAAGTTTTGTAACCAAGGTCGGCAGCAACACTAAGAATTGAATCGCGCGTAATGCCTGGCAATAAAGTGCCGGTTAGCTTCGGTGTTACGACAGTGGCATCTGCTCCCTTACCTCTTACGAAGTAAAGATTCATACCGCCCATTTCTTCAACCCATTTGCGTTCAACGGCATCGATCCAGACCACTTGATCGCAACCTTGAGCTGCAGCAGCCTTTTGGGCAACGAGTGAAGCTGCATAGTTGCCACCACACTTTGCTTCACCGGTTCCGCCAAGAGCTGCACGAACATATTCAGTTGAGATCCAAACGCTTACGGCCTTTGATGGGTCAAAGTAAGCACCAACAGGCGTAGCAATAAGTAAGTAGGTGGCCTTATTTGATGGGCGTACGCCAAGACCGACTTCGGTTGCGATCATAAATGGGCGCAAATAAAGAGCTTCGCCGATCTTGCCCGGAACCCAGCCAGCATCAGTCTTTACTAGCTCCTCAACAGTCTTGATAAACAAATCAATTGGCATTTCAGGCAAAGCTACACGATTAGCGCTGCGAGCGAACCGAATTGCGTTGGCATCTGGGCGAAATAGTGAAACGCCGCCATCTGGTTGGCGATATGCCTTCATGCCTTCGAAAATTTCTTGGCCGTAATGAAAAACCGCTGTTGCTGGATCTAGTGAAAGTGGGCCGTAAGGAATTAGCTCTGGTTCATCCCAACCAGTTGCTTCGTTCCATTCGCAGATAACCATGTGGTCGGTGTAGTACTTACCAAACCCAGGGTTTGCAATCTTTTCGGCACGATCAGTTTCAGTTACAGCAGTGGTAGAAAGGCGGTACTTCATTGTATTTCCCTTCTGTGCCTATGCAGTTAGCAATGCAAGCAGCGCATCGCCAACTTCAGTAGTAGAACGTTTCTTATCGCCACGGTTGAGTAGATCTTGCGCAACAGCTTTTTCAACTTCGCGAGCAGCATCACTTAGACCCATGTGATCTAGCAACATTGCAACCGACATGACTGTCGCAGTTGGGTCAGCTAAATTCTTGCCCGCAATATCTGGGGCTGAACCATGAACTGGTTCGAACATTGATGGAAACTTGCCAGTTGGGTTGATGTTGCCTGATGCCGCAAGGCCGATACCACCGCAAATTGCAGCTGCGATATCAGTCAAGATGTCACCAAATAAATTATCGGTTACTACAACATCGAAACGTTCTGGGTTTGTCACAAAGAACATCGATGCTGCATCGACGTGTAGATACTCAGTTGTGATCTCTGGGAACTCTTTGGCAACTTCGTTGAAAGTGCGAGTCCATAGACCACCGGCGCGAGTAAGCACATTGTTTTTATGAATCAGCGCTAACTTCTTGCGATCGCGCTTGCTTGCACGAGCGAAAGCATCGCGGATAACGCGCTCTGCGCCACGGCGAGTGTTGAGTGATTCTTCAGTTGCAATCTCATTTTCAGTGCCTTCAGCTAGCACGCCGCCAGCGCCAACATATGGGCCTTCGGTGCCTTCGCGAA
>CAJAFH010000261.1 GCA_903939005.1 uncultured Actinomycetes bacterium
GCTTGAAGCACAGTTAAACGATCTGCGCTCACGCCGCGATATCACCACGCTATCAAAAGAAGAATTTGAAATTCTGGCAACTGAGACTGCCATGACCATGATCAAGTCGGCGCAACTACGCGAGGCAAAAGCACAAGCTGCTGCTGATCGCTTAGTCACTGAGACAAATCGTGCGTCGAAAGATGCCCTCGAGAACGCTGAACAGAAAGCACGTGCAGTTCTTTCAGGAGCTGAAACTCGTGGTCGCAAGTATTTACAGGCCGCGGAATCTGAAGCAGAAGAAATGGTTGCTAAGGCTGAAGTTGAAGCCGAAACTCTTTTTGAAAATAAGAAGCGCGAAGTAACTGCGCTGGCAACAGCTGCGCGTCGCGAAGGCGAACGCATAATCACCGAAGCAACCGGTGAAGTCGGCAGCTATCGCCAGTGGCTAGCAAGTGTTATCTCTGAAGCTGAACGTCTGTACAAAGTGCAGACCCAATCTCTTGACCAGGCCGAGAGTGCGATTCAACAATCTCGTGCTCGTCTGCAGAGTTCATTTGAGAGATTAGAACAATTACAAGAGCAAGTTCTTCAGAACTTAAATGCAGATGACACACTTATTAGTCGTGGCCCAATTCGCGTTGCCAGCGAACGCACTAAGGCAGCAATTGAGGCACCAAAGAAAGCGAAATCAGCAACTCGCAAACCTGCGAAAAAGGCTGTCGCTAAAAAACCTGTAAAGAAAGCTGCTGCAAAACGTAAGTAGTTTCTTACCGATTACCAAAAGTTATGTCATCAAAAAAACGTGGGATCACCCATATCCCTGCGATCGATGGTTTGCGCGCCGTCGCGGTAATCGCGGTAATGCTCTATCACTTAGGTTTCTCCTGGATTCCCGGCGGATTTCTGGGTGTTGATCTCTTCTTCGTAATTTCTGGTTATGTAATCACTCGCCTTTTGCTCGATTCAATTCAGCGCAGTGGCGGCTTAGATCTACGCGCTTTCTATTTGGCGCGCGTGCGGCGATTGCTGCCACCGTTGCTCTTCATGATTTTTGGAACGGCAATTTTTGTTGGTATCTGGGCGCCTGAAACCACCCGACGATTAGTTAGTGATGCACCGTTTTCGATCTTTGGTGGCATGAACTGGTGGCTAGTTTTTCGCGATACTGATTACTTTGAGGCCATTGGTCGCCCACCGCTGCTGCAACACACTTGGTCATTGGCCGTTGAAGCTCAGTTCTATCTGGTTTGGCCGCTAGTACTTCTGCTTATTCTTAAGTGGTTCGGCAAGAAACGAATTCCAGGGGCGGCACTAACCATCGCTGCGATCTCGGGAATTACGCTCTTCATTGTCTCGCTCTCACTTGATGCATCAAGTAGCTCAGAAGTTAGCCATATTTACTTCGGAACCGATACCCACAGTATTGGTTTATTCCTAGGGGCGGCTTTAGCGGTTAGTTGGATCCCCCAAAATTTAAAGAGTGAAGTTACTCAGCGAGCGCAAGATTTTGTTGATGCTATTGGCGTGATTGGGTTCATTGGAATTCTCGGTGCTTTCTTATTAATCAATGAAAGTGACCCTACGCTTTATAGAATAGCTTTTCCGCTTGCCGGAATCTTTGGTTGCGCAATTCTGACTTCAATCGTGCACCCAGCATCTCGCTTCGCACCAATCTTGCGCACTCGCGCACTGGTTTGGATCGGCGAGCGTTCATATGCAATTTACTTATGGCACTGGATTGTCTTTCAATTAACTCGCCCTAGCGTTGATATAGCTGGGCAAGATTGGGCGCTCTACACCGTGCGTTTCTTAATAGTTTTAGCGTTGGCTGATATTTCATTACGGTTAGTTGAACTACCAGTTCGAAGTGGCGCTGTTGAATCTTGGTTCCGCGGAATGAAATATCGAACTAAAAAAGTACGGATTAGACAAAAGATTTCTGTTGCAGTCGGCACCATTGCAATTCTCGCAGCAACCACGGCAATAAGTGCAAATGCAATTTCAGTTGCTGACCAAGAAGCGCTTGCTCTTGAGAAAGAATTAACTCAAGAACTTAAACCTTCATCGCAGAAACCGCCGGTTATTTCAAATGCGGGGCTACCCGATCTATGGGTGACCGGTGATTCAGTAATTCTTGGTATCCGTTATGAACTTGGTGATCTGCGCACA
>CAJAFH010000262.1 GCA_903939005.1 uncultured Actinomycetes bacterium
ATTCCAGCGGGCCAACTTCTTCATAAATTTCATAAAGATTTATCAAAGCTTGTTCAACGCTCCAGCCACCATTTACATCAAGCCTTAGTTTGGCTTTCGGAAGTAGCGCCCGAACTCGAGCGACTCGCACAATATCTTCGCCTAAATTTTCGCCAACTTTAATTTTCACAGTGTCGCAACCAGCAAAAGATTGCAGCAACTCTTCAATCTCTTTCGCGCTATTTAAGGCTGGCAGCGTTGCATTAACTTTGATAAAGCCGCGGTGTGCCATCGGTGCCGAGTTGGTGGCTGCATCTATGGCACTTAATAACCAAGTCGAACTTTCGGCATCGTCATATTCTAAAAAAGGCGCAAATTCGCCCCAACCAGCTGGGCCTTGAAATAGGGCAACTTCGCGCACGGTGATGCCACGAAACTTACTTTTTAGCGGCAGCGCAACTACCTGCATAGAAGCAAGTAATTGATCAATCATTTGGGCTTGTTACGGACGCTTAGGGAATTTGCCAAAATCAGGAGCGCGCTTTTCTTTGTAAGCGTCGCGACCTTCTTGACCTTCTTGAGTCATGTAGAACAACAAGGTGGCATCGCCGGCTAATTGCTGCACGCCTGCTAATCCATCATCGGCAGCGTTCATACTTGCCTTAAGCAAACGAAGCGCCATTGGTGAATTGCGTAGCATTTCGCGACACCAGGAAACAGTTTCAGCTTCGAGCTCTGCGAGCGGAACAACGGTGTTGATCAAACCCATCTGCAACGCTTCTTGCGCATCATATTGGCGAGTCATAAACCAAATTTCGCGAGCTTTCTTCTGGCCCACGCTGGCTGCTAATAAACCAGAACCATAACCACCATCGAATGAACCAACCATTGGGCCGGTCTGGCCAAAGAGTGCGTTATCAGCAGCGATCGTTAAATCACAGACCACATGTAAAACATGTCCGCCACCGATTACCCAACCAGCAACCATTGCGACAACTGGTTTTGGAGTACGACGAATTTGTACTTGAAGGTCTAAAACATTTAGTCGTCCGATACCTTGCTTAGCAACTTCATCATCGCCTAAGTAACCATCATCGCCACGAACGTTGATATCTCCGCCTGAACAAAATGCTTGAGTGCCTTCGCCAGTGAAAATAATTACGCCAACTTCAGTGTTGTCGCGCGCTAGATCAAATGCGCTCTTTAGTTCAGCCAAAGTTTGTGGGCGAAATGCATTATGAACTTCTGGACGATTGATCGTGATTTTTGCAATTCCATCGCCAACTACATACTTAATGTCTTTGAAGTTCTCGCCACCTGGAGCGGTTGTCCACTTCGGAATCTCGCGACTTCCAAAATCTCGCTTAATTGGCTTGCTCATTTTTCCTCCAGGAAGTGAAAGCTTGGTCTAGGAGCGATAGCCTACGGGCGATATGGATACCAAGTCACAACGAATAGTGAGCCCAATAGACGGGGCGTGGTCAACCACACAGATTATGGCCAGCCTTGCTAAGGCCTTGGTTTCCGATGGCCCAGCTCTTGGCTTTGGCGCTGTAACTAGTACTGAGGTTGAGGCAAAGACGGCGGTACTGGTTACCTCGACCGGCAGTACTGGTGCCAACAAGGAAATTTCACTTAGTGCAGGTGCGCTGCTGGCTTCTGCCAAAGCTTCCAACAAATTTTTAAATGCAAACTTTGGTGAAACTTGGTCACTACTGCTGCCACTTACACATATTGCGGCCGTCAATGTTTTAGTTCGCAGTTTAGAACTGGGCACGATTCCAGTTAATTTAATTGGTCACATTGGTGAATATCCGAAAGTTGATTACACCGCAATTGTGCCCACCCATCTTTTCAACGCTCTTACTGGTGATGATCGTTTACTTAAGCATCTACAAAGTGCCAAGGCAGTTCTAGTTGGTGGCGCTGCCCTAACTTCTGAACTACACGCACAAGCGACTAACGCTGGAATTAAAGTTGTGACAACTTATGGCATGTCTGAAACTTCAGGTGGATGTGTTTATAACGGCGTTCCTCTCGAAGGCGTACAGGTGGCGATATCTGATACTGGATTTATTAAAATTTTGGGTCCGGTTCTAGCCAGTAATTTAGATTTAGATGCGCAGAATTGGTTTGTAACAAGTGACCGCGGTGAATTAGTTGATGGACATTTAATCGTTCTGGGCCGCGGCGATGATGTAATTATTTCAGGTGGCGAAAATATTTCTCTTATCGAAATTGAAAACGCTATCTCGCAGAGTTTTGCCAGCTTTGAATTTGCCGCTTTCGCAATTTCTAGTCAAAAGTGGGGGCAAGAACTTCACATAGCTGCAGTTAACGCACCAGCTGAATTTTCCGAAGAAGTCGAGCGTCTCTTGATAGAAAAATTCGGCAACTTAGCTAAACCAAAGCGTTTCCACCAATTATCTGCGCTACCTTTGATCGGTATCGGAAAAGTAGACCGTGGCGCACTTGCGCAATTAGCTATGAAATCGGAGTTCTAGTTTTGAATAAATGGATTGCAGGTGCTCGTCCACGCACACTTCCAGCTGCTATCGCCCCGGTAGTGGTAGCAACGTCATTGGCCGAAAGTGAAGCCAACTTTGCCATGGCTGGTTTAGCTCTAATTGTTAGTTTGGCACTTCAAGTTGGCGTGAACTATGCCAATGATTACTCCGATGGCATTAAAGGCACAGACGATAATCGCGTTGGACCAACCCGCTTAGTTGCCTCTGGCTTAGCAAGTGCGAATTCAGTCAAGCTGGCAGCTTTCATATCTTTTGCTATCGCTGCTGTAGTTGGGCTAGTACTCGCGCAAGCGACTTCACTTTGGTTAATTGCCGTAGGTGCTGCGGCAATTTTTGCAGCTTGGACATACACCGGCAGCAAACGACCATATGGCTATCTTGGCTTAGGTGAAATTTCGGTATTTTTATTCTTTGGGCTTGTAGCAACTATGGGTTCTTACTATGTGCAGACTGAGAGATTAACTTGGCAAAGCTTTGTAGTTGCAATCCCAATGGGATCGCTAGCTTGCGCACTTCTGGCCATAAACAATCTCCGTGACCGTGCTCAAGATGAGTTAGTTGGCAAGCGCACACTGGCAGTTCGATTGGGTGATGCCGGAGCTCGTAAACTCTTCATCGCTCTTCTGTTTCTTGCTCACGTTTCAGCCCTTGCGGTACCGGGTAAAAATACCTTGATTACGCTGGCACTCTTGCCGCAAACTTTTATTATTGCTAATCAAGTTCGATCCGGTGCATCTGGCTCAGCGTTAATTCCGCTACTAGGCAAGACCGGCGAATTACAGATCATATTTGCCTTCCTTTTGGCGCTGACGTTGGTTATGTATTAAGAAATCGCTAAACTAAGGTCATGAGAGTTTTGTTCGTAGTTCTATCTATCGCTATCCAGCTCTATGGATTAATCGATTGTGCGCAACGTGAAGATAGTGATGTTCGTTCACTGCCTCGTTGGGGTTGGCTAATAATTATTGTTTTAATTCCAACGATTGGTGCAGTTGCTTATCTTGTAGCTGGTCGACCAAAGCGCCCTGGTAACGGCGGGAAAAAACCAAAGCGCTCAATCGCACCCGATGATGATCCTGATTTCTTGCGCGGACTTTAAAGCGAAGCGAAAGCCTCATCAAGAACGCTCATTGCATCAAGTAATAGCTCATCTGAAATAACAATTGGCGGCAAGAAACGAATTACATTTGAATAAGTGCCGGCTGAAAGTAGCAAGACACCTTTCTTAGCGCAGTAATTAATTACCTTAGTCATTGCATCAGAGTTTGGATCAAGTGAACCTGGCTTAACTAATTCGATAGCCATCATTGCACCGCGACCACGTACTTCAGCGATGATCGGATATTTAGAAGCGAGTTCGCAGAGCGCATGACCCAAAATCTTGCCAACTTCACGAGCTCGCTCAATTAGGCCATCTTGCTCAATAGTTTCAAAGACGCCAAGGGATGCTGCACAGGCAACTGGATTGCCACCATAAGTTCCGCCGAGGCCACTGACGTGGATCGCATCCATGATCTCTGCGCGACCAGTAACCGCTGCAAGCGGCATTCCGCCAGCAATACCTTTTGCAGTAATGATCATGTCTGGAACTACGTTTTCGTGTTCAACGGCAAACATATTTCCAGTTCGTGCAAAACCTGTTTGAACTTCATCGGCAATAAAAATGATGCCGTTTTCAGAGCAATACTTTGAAAGCCCAGGCAAGAAACCCTTAGGTGGAACGATAAATCCACCTTCGCCTTGAATAGGTTCGATCATGATTGCTGCAACGTTATGTGCACCAATCTCTTTTTCAATCTTATGTGCAACTTCTTCTAGTGCATCTGCTGTGATCGTTGCTTTATCGCCCAACCAACGAAGTTCGTATGGCATTGGCATGCGGTAGATCTCGCTGGCAAATGGACCGAAACCTTCTTTGTATGGCATGTTCTTGGCAGTTAGCGCCATAGTTAAATTCGTGCGACCGTGATAAGCGTGTTCGAAAACTACAATTGCTTGACGCTTTGTTGCATGACGCGCAATCTTTACCGCGTTCTCAACAGCTTCAGCACCTGAGTTAACTAATACTGATTTCTTCTTATGGGTACCTGGCGTATGCGCATTTAATTTTGCGCAAACATCGATATAGCCCTGGTAAGGCGCAACGGTAAAACAAGTATGAGAGAAGGCTTGAACTTGTTCGATCACGCGATCAATAACGCGCTGTGCGCTGTTACCAACATTGTTTACGCCGATACCTGCAGCCATGTCGATGATCTGATTGCCATCTAGGTCAACCAGAATTGCACCACCAGTACTTGCAATTACTGCCGGAAATGCAATTCCCAATCCGCCTGAAACTTCTTCACTACGTCGCTGAATCTCCGCCTTTGATTTTGGTCCAGGAATCTCTGTAACCAAGAGGCGTTGCTGAGGAACTGAAGTAAGTACGGTCATGAGTAAAGTCTAAGGCAATATTTCCGATCGGGGCGCCTTGTAGTTAGGCTTGCGGCTATGACCTACCTCAAAGCGCTGCGCGAAGATGCTCCGCTCTTAGATGCCTATCTACGTTACTTCGAAGTAGCACGAACTCCGTTCACGATCCCAGGTCATAAGCAGCGTGCCAGCAAACTCGATTTAGGTTTAGGCGCAGTAGTTGATGGCGATACACCTCTCTATGGCGGCTTAGATGAAATTAAATTAACGAACCAAACCTTAAAGAGCGCTGAATCACTCGCAGCAAAATTATGGGGCGGTGACTACGCACGCTTCTCAACTGGCGGTTCAACTCACGTTAACCAAGCAGTCATCTTGGCCCTTGGTAAACCTGGCGACAAGATTGCAGTTGCGCGCACTGCGCACCGTTCGGTTTTAAGTGCTCTCGTATTAGCGGGGCTCGAACCTATTTGGTTAGCTCCAGATATTGATGCAGCGACTGGTGTGCCAACCGGGATTCCACTTTCTGAACTAGAGCGAGTACTGCCACAAAAACCAATTGCGTTACTTCTCACTGAACCTGGCTATCTAGGGACCATTTCGCAATTGCCTGAGTTAATAAGTAAAGCCCATGAACATAAAATTCCAGTAGTAATTGATGCTGCTTGGGGCGCACACTTTGGTTTCCATAATGATTTACCAAAGCATGTATTGCAGCTTGGTGCTGATGCTTTAGTCACTAGTACTCATAAAGCTTTACCTGGGTTCAGTGCCTCAGCGCTCTTAGTTGCTCGCGGTGAATATTTAAATTTAGATCGTTTAGAACAAAGTTTTGAAACTACTCACACAACTTCACCTGCGGGTGCACCACTTGCATCTATCGATGGTTGCCGTGCTCTTTTGCAACATCGCGGCAAAGAATTATTGGGCCAATTAATTGAGAACGTAGCAAAGTTTAAAGCAGAAATTGCAGCTAACTTCGACCGCCCCATCTTCTTATCCCCCAGTGATTTCGCTGCTGGTCGCTTTGATCCAGTAAAGATTGTGCTTAGAGCTAATCAACTTGGGACTTCTGGCGTGGAAATTGAAAATGAGTTACTAAAAGCAAATATCCGAGTCGAGATGGCTGACCGTGACACCGTAGTTTTCTTGGCTACCTTGGCCGATGATGCGGAAAGTTTTGCTGAACTAAGTAATTCGCTACTCCCAATTCTGCAGAAGCTAGCTAGCGCGCCTCGTGAGTCAGCAACAGCGCTAAGTTGGTCGGTAGTTCCGCAGATCGCTCTTTCAATGCGCGATGCCTACTTTGCAGATACTGAAATGATTGCTGCCCAAAGTGCTGAAGGTCGAATATCAGCAGATTTAATTGCGCCTTACCCGCCTGGTGTTGCAGTAGTTGCACCTGGTGAAGTTTTAACTCCAGAGATTTTAACTGGCTTAGCTGCAAATAAATCAGCTGGCGTGAGAATTGCTTATGCAACAGACCCAACACTTCAGAGTTATCGCGTAGTTAA
>CAJAFH010000263.1 GCA_903939005.1 uncultured Actinomycetes bacterium
CATGGTTACCGGCATGGTTTCGCACTTTGCCGGCATGAAAGCATCGCCAACTGAGCACTTGCCTGAGCAAATCAAAGGTATTGCCGAGAAAATGAAATCTGATTACGACATGAAACACCATGCCCAAGATGCTGGTTCGCATTTAAACATGATTGATGACGAATTTGTGCGCTGGATGGCAATCTGTGGTCCAGTTGATTTATGCGTTGAAAAGCTCAGCAAGTTAATTGATATGGGCCTAGAGCACGTGTATCTGCTTGGCGGTTCACCTTACGCCGAGCCTCATGGCAAGCGAATTACAGGCGTTGTAGATATGTCTGAACTATTTGCAGCCGAGGCTATGCCCCAAATTCGAAAGGCCTATGCAAACGTTTAAGCTTTTGAATTAAAAAGCGGGAGTGACCAATCGGCCACTCCCGCTTTTCTATTTACTTTTTTATTGCCAAATTACTTGGCGTTATTTGTGCACCAGCTAGCCCAAGTTAGGTCGGCACCAGCGGTGCCTTTGCCCTTGAGTTGACTGTTAAAGAAGGCAGACCATGAGGTCTGGTTCTTCCAGAGCGGAATGAAACGATCTGCTGAAGCACCAGGTGCTACTGGCGCAGTTGCAGGTGCATATTGATACTGAGCATCTTTAGCGATTACCGCATCACGCAACCATGGCTCAACTTTGCTCCAGGTAGATAGCGTCCATGCACGTGCGTGATAGATCGCATGTATGCCAGTTGCAGCTTCACCAATACATGTAAATGGTGGCATTGGTGACACGCGTGCCCAAGAGTTATAGAACGGGGCAGGACCTGATGGAACGCGTGCTTCGCCGGCGGCATTCTTAGGCAACATGCGCATCTGCCCTGGCTTAGTAATCCAGAAATCAAATGCTTCGATACCTGTGTAGCGAGCTGTTGTGCCTGTGAATTTATCTGATGCACGTGATGTGTAACCAGTTGCAAAACCAAATGGATCTTTGATTCCGTAACGGCCGTCATCATCTAATCCATAGTTCAATGGAATATCTGAAATGAATACCTTGGTGCCATCACCCAAAGTTAGTGGAGCTCCAACAGCTCCTTCAACTTGAAAAGCGGTTCCTATTGCGGCTGGAACACCATATAGAACGCCACTCTTCACTCGGTAAACGCTATTAACGGTGTCATTAAGAATTGGAACTACCGGATAAGTTTTTCCGTCATACGAATTCTTCCAAGTTGTCAGAACCTTAGTTGTATCAGATGGGTCTGTGTAAAAGAGAATTTCGCGAGTAACTAAATAAATGTATTCGCCATTACGTACTAACTTACGAACGTTGTATCCCTCAAGGTTCCAGAGCTTTGCGCCTTGTCGCATTCCTGGAGCAACTGGGCCGCCACCAGGAACTTGAGCAAAGACAGAACCGCTGATACGGAAATACATTTCCTTGCCATCTGGGCGACCGGCATATTGCAGCGCCAGCTTCTGTTCATCACTCTTAATTGTTAGATATAGCGCGCCGACAGATCCATCGTCAGCACTTGCATGTGTTGGGATCGAGATAAGGCCGGCAACTAAAACCGCACTTAGCCCAATTAACTTGAACTTTTTCATTAAGTCTCCTCCTCAAGAGAACGTTCTGAGAACGTTTTGTCTTAGGAAACTCTTGGAAATAGCTGAACGCAAGCACCTGAGGAAATTAATAAAAGTTACGCTCAATTCTGTTCCGCAGCGTGAAAAATCTCAGCAAATTAAGGGGTGACTCTTAGGCTTTGGCTGGAACTCCGAAGTGGTAACCCGTTGCTTCATTTAAATGAAGTTCGCGAAGCTTCAAATCTCCAGCCATCTGCTTAATAGCAGCGTTTGATTTCTTGAGCACAAACGCCCGATTCTCATCGGCGCCCATCTCC
>CAJAFH010000264.1 GCA_903939005.1 uncultured Actinomycetes bacterium
ACTTGAACTTGTAGGCAAAACTGATTCAATGGGTAAAGTAACTTTCGATGTTACTAATACCGATACAACCGGCCTAGAAGATGCGCCTTCTTCACCAATCCAAGATCGTGGTGCAATTAAGCCTGCTCGTCTTTACGGAACTATGAAGGTAGTTATTGTCGGCAAAGGTGACAAGGATGCAGATACTGATCTAGTTACATTTGACATCACAAATGCGGCTCCAACAGTTTTCGCAGCCGCTCCAGTAGCTCAAAAAGTTGCAGCAGTTGCAACTTCGCTAAAGGTTGGAAAGTCACTAAATCTTCCAGCTAAAAGCGCAAGCGGATTGTCTGTGAAGTGGGTTTCAACTACAAAGACCGTCTGTACTGTCTCTGGCAGCAAAGTAACTGCCAAGAAGAAGGGTTCTTGCTCAGTAACTGGCACAAATGCTGGCGATGCCAAGAACACCGCTCTTTCCGTAACAAAGAAAATCACAGTCAAGTAATTAAATAAGAACTGCCCGCCTTGACTCGATTAAGAGTTAAGGCGGGCAGTTCTGTTTTGTAGCCCCGAAGGGATTCGAACCCTCGTAGCTGGCTTGAGAAGCCAGAGTCCTAGGCCGCTAGACGACGGGGCCCTAGATCTTTCAAAAATGATCGCCTCTGGCTTTCATTTTCTATCTTTCAAAAATGATCGCCTCTGGCTTTCATTTTCTATCTTCCAAAAACGATCACCTGCGGTTTTCGTCTTCTTCGTGCTTTGTCTTGCGCTGGGGTACCAGGACTCGAACCTAGACTTACTGAACCAGAATCAGCAGGGCTGCCAATTACCCCATACCCCATTAAGGCTTTCGCCCAAATGCGCTGACCGGCATTGGTCAACGAGGGCTAAGAATACCTTAGGAATTACCGCGCTTCTAACGCGTGATTTCCCCTATTTCTATGGCTTTGCGAGCAAATCAGTGAAATCTACAACCGACATCTGCTCGAGCTTTGCGCGATCAAGAGTGGCATCTTCAATTCGCTTCTGCTGATCGGCTGAATAAATACGCGCCAAGTTAGTGCGGAATTTTTCGATCAGTAGCGGAATACCTTCGGTACGACGACGAGCATGACCGATTGGGTATTCAACTGCAACTTCAGCTAATTTGCTGCCGTCATTGAATTCAATAGTGAGCGCATTAGCAATCGAACGCTTAGCTGGATCATGATAGTCAGCGGTGTAAGAAGTGTCCTCAACGCAAAGTATTTTCTCGCGCAAAGCATCAATGCGTGGATCTGCCGCAATATCTTCTTCGTAGTCACGTGCAGTTAGACGACCAAAAATCAGCGGAACTGCAACCATGTACTGAATACAGTGATCGCGATCTGCTGGGTTATTCAGCGGACCCTTCTTATCGATAATGCGGATACAAGCTTCGTGGGTACGAATTGTTACCGACTTAATATCATCTGAAGTTTTTCCAGCTGCAACCATCTGTCCTTGTAGAGTCATAGCTGCTTCTACTGCAGTTTGGCTGTGGAATTCTGCTGGGAAAGAAATCTTAAATAGTACGTTCTCCATGACATAAGTTCCGTAAGGACGTTGGAACTTGAAGTGATTGCCTTTAAATAGGGAATCATAGAAACCCCAAACTTTGGCGGTTAACACAGATGGATAACCCATTTCGCCAGTCTTAGCGATTAACGCTAAACGAACTGCGCGTGATGTGGCATCACCTGCAGCCCATGATTTACGGGAACCTGCATTTGGGAAATGGCGGTAAGTACGAAGAGCTTGACCATCAACCCAAGCAAGTGAAACGGCATTTAAAGTTTGTTCGCGAGTTAAGCCGAGCATCTGTGAAACCACTGCAGTTGATGCGACTTTAACTAGAACTACGTGATCTAGGCCCACCTTGTTAAATGAGTTTTCGAGTGCGATACAA
>CAJAFH010000265.1 GCA_903939005.1 uncultured Actinomycetes bacterium
GGTTTGGAAAAAAACGCGCTAAAGACTATGTATACCTCTTTTTCTAGCGTAAAGAGTGCTGGTTTGCGACTCGATCGTTTGCAAGGGCACTTCACCGCAATAGCTTGGGTTACCTTCCAACTCACCTACGTTATCTGTGTTGGTTTTGCGGCTTGGTGTGCAATCACTGGCTTCCTACCAATTACTGCCGGCGGCGTAGTAATGCTCAGTTCGTATTTCGGAATGCTGGTTGGATCCGTACTACTACTAACCAGCATCGCACCTGCGCTAGCAAAAGGCCTCGCTTCGATTAGGTCACTAGGTGAATTGCTGGAATCCCCCGATCTAGAATCGAATGCCGGCAAGCGAGCAGTATCGACTGTGACTGGAAAAGTTGAATTCTGTGATGTCTCGTTTACTTACCCAACTAATCACAAACCTTCCTTAGCCAACATCAATGTCTTAGCTGAACCTGGCCGAATGATCGCTCTAGTAGGACCGAGTGGATCGGGTAAATCAACATTCATCAATTTGGTAATTGGTTTCTTGCGACCAACATCTGGTTCGATAAAACTAGATGGCGTCGATATGGCAGCATTGGATCTACGTTCATCTCGAAAATTTCTCTCCGTCGTAGCCCAAGACACAATTCTCTTTGACGGTACCGTGTATGAAAACATCACTTACGGGATGTCAGACCCAACTGCTGAGGCTGCAGAAGCCGCTCTCCGAGCCGCAAATGCTTGGGAATTTGTTTCAAAACTGCCAGACGGAATGGACACCATCGTCGGTGAACGAGGTTCGCGTATTTCGGGCGGGCAGAAACAACGACTAGCGATAGCAAGAGCAATCATTAGAGATCCAAGAATTTTGGTTTTGGATGAAGCAACTTCAGCTTTGGATTCTGAATCCGAGCGACTTATCCAGAGCGCTTTTCATGAATTAATGAAGTCTCGCACCACTTTCGTGGTCGCACACCGCTTATCTACAGTTAAGGAAGCGCATCTGATTCTGGTTCTTGAAAACGGCGTAATTGTTGAATCCGGCACCCATCGCGAACTCGTAAACGGGAATGGCACTTACCGCAGGTTGTATGACGCCCAGAGTTTTATCCCAGACGATGAACCACATCTTAAATTGGCTTCGGAATAAGAAGAGAATAGGAAACCAGTCATGCGCGTCGGTCCCCCACTTAAGGAGTTAGAAAAATTTGCTCCTGGTACAAACTCAAAACCCGATTTCGAAAGATTCTGGAAAGAGACTCTTGATCAATTCCTGTCTTCAAATGTCGAAGCACAACTGATCCAAGTTCAGTCGCCAATCACCGCATTTGAAACTTATGATGTAACTGTCCCTGGCTATAACAACGATCCGATTAAAGGTTGGTTTATAAAACCTAAGGCTGCAGGAACGGATCTGCCTTGCATTGTGATGTATGACGGATATGGCGGCGGACGTGGCCTACTAAACGAATGGCTCTTCTGGCCGAGTGCGGGCTATGCCATTTTGGTTATGGATACACGCGGGCAAGGAGCATCTGGATGGCGAGTTGGCGATACTCCGGATGGAAATTATCCACGTGCATCTCAGACTCCTGGATTTATGACTGCTGGAATTCTTAATCGCGAGGACTACTACTATCGCCGAGTTTTTACTGATGCTGTTGCATTTGTACGCGCTGCTTCGAAACTTCCTGGCGTAAACCCAGCACGAATCATTACAGCTGGTGGCAGTCAGGGTGGTGGTATCGCACTTGCTGCGACTTCGCTTTCTAATCAAGTTTTTGCAACTATGCCTGATGTTCCCTTTCTATGTCACTACGAGCATGCCGTAAACATTACTGATGCCTTTCCGTATCAAGAGATTGTGCAATATTGCAAAACCCATCGGTTGGAAGTTAAGCGAGTATTCGAGACTCTTTCATACTTTGATTGCATGAATCTGGTGACCATGGCTACAGCGCCGGCTCTGATATCAGTTGGTCTGCATGACCCAATCTGCCCACCAGAAACCATCTTTGCCATGATCAATAACTATGCTGGAAGCACAACCGTGAAAACTTGGGCCTACAAC
>CAJAFH010000266.1 GCA_903939005.1 uncultured Actinomycetes bacterium
AGAAATTGCCGCCCACGGGGTAGATACTGCATCCGGAATAATTGCGGCTTGTTCAAAAGGCAATGAATCTGGAATCTGTACAACTAGTTCAGCGTTGATAACCACATACTCAGCCCAACCACCGTCGTAATCGAAACCTAGCGTCGTAATTTGATTTAAATTATTTCGTTCACCGGCGATAACAACGACTCGCTCACCTATCGAGTGCGAATCGACACCTTCACCAACTTGGTCAATAGTTCCAGCCACCTCATGACCGAGCGTTACTTCATCACCAGTTAGATACCCGGGCGATAAAATTCCTTCAAGGAAATGGACATCTGACAAACAGACACCCGCCGCACCGACCTTTATGCGAACCTGTCCAGCTCCGGCGCTTGGAGTTGGAACTTCGGTTACTTCAAATTTACGTGTTGAAACAGTTATGCGTCCGGCCTTCATGAAATTTTTCCTTCGGCTCGATTAATCAAGGTATTCACCGCATCCCCAAACCCGGCAAAAGCGGGATTAGTTGTCTGACCCAAACGAAAACGTGCCCAGATCTGTTGAATAATCACAGCTAATCTAAAGAGACCAAAAACTTCATAAAATGTAAAGTCATTACAGTTGCGGCCACTTAGTTCTAAATATCTTTGTACAAACTCATCACGAGTTGGCATGCCTGGCAGATGGCTTGGCTGTCTACGAAGCGATGCAAATGCTGCTTCATCATCTCGATCAACCCAATAGGCAAGTGCTGAACCCAAGTCCATTAGGGGATCACCGACAGTTGCTAGTTCCCAATCCAATACTCCTGCGATACGAGCATTTGCTAAATCAAATACCACATTATCAATTCGCCAATCGCCGTGAATAATGCAGGAATCAACGTCATTAGGTTGGTTAGCAGATAGCCAGGCCATTAACTTTTCGGCAGTAGGCACATCATCGGTTAGCGCATTGCGATAGCGTTTAGACCAGCCATCAACCTGGCGCTGCACGTATCCGTTTCCTTTATTTAGCTCGGCCAGAATCGAAGAATCAACAGCGTGTAATTGAACTAACCCATTAATCAAAGAGTCAGCCATAACAGAGATGTCAGAAGAGGTTATGCCTTCTGGAATATCACGGCGAAAGATTTGCCCTTCTACATATTCCATCACATAAAAATCCGACCCGATAACAGATTGATCTTGGCACAAAGCGATCATCTTCGGCACTAATGGGAAGACTGACTGCAACCTTGATTGAATCAGAAATTCACGATTCATATCATGAGCAGATGCTGCTTTTGTTCCAACCGGTGGCTTACGCAAAACTAACTCGCGGTCAGGGTAGCTCAGCAAATAAGTCAGATTAGAAGCACCGCTGCGAAACTGTTTGACCTCAGGCAGCTGATCTTGATTTATAAATGGACGCAGCCAAGAATGCATTTTCGCAATATCGAAGCGATCCTCTTCGCGGACCGCAGTTAAATCCTTCATGACAAATAAGGTTTAATTTCTAACCGCGCAATGTCTCTAATGTGAACTTCATCTGGCCCATCAACAATGCGCAGAGTGCGCACACCGGCATACATCGAGGCAAGTGGTGAATCCTGGCTCACGCCTGCGCCACCATAACTTTGAATGGCATGATCAATTATTCGTTCTGCCATTTGGGGCACGGCAACTTTAATGGCCGCAATCTCTTTGCGAGCACCTTTCGCACCTACTGAATCAATCATCCAGGCCGCCTTTAAA
>CAJAFH010000267.1 GCA_903939005.1 uncultured Actinomycetes bacterium
ATGCGTGCCGCCCGCAAGAAGCGAGGGTGGACTATCGCCGAGATGGCTGCAATCGGAAAGATTAAGGCTGTCGTAATTGGCTCATACGAACGTGGCTCGCGAAATATGCCCATCTCACGGTTAGGTGAGATTGCCAGAATTCTCGGCGTTGATGTGGCGTACTTACTCGGTCAGCCGTTAGGCCGGCAGGATCCAGCACCTGTTCTGACTTTAGATCTACGAGCAATTAGTCGCGCGAGTTTTACGAACCCAAGTCGGCTCGCGCTATTAGTTAGTTACTGCGCCGGGATAGTGAAAAAACGGAGCGACTGGAATGGTGAAGTGCTATCGATTAGGGAGTCAGATCTTTTGAATTTGAGCTTTGCAATGGGAATTGAGCAAGCTGATTTATTGCAATGGTTAACGGTCGAAAACTATCTGCTTAAAGAGATAAATCACTCTTAATCGAAGTGATCTTTGCGAGTACACCGTGAATATAGCCGGCCGATTCCTCAGTTGAAAGATCCTTCGCCAGAATCAAAGCTTCATCAATAGCAACCGCATCAGGAATCTGCGTAGCCCAAAGGATTTCAAAGATTGCGATTCGGAGGATGTTTCGATCAACCGCTGCTAATCGATCTAAATCCCAGCCTTGAATATATGTTGCGATCAGTTCATCAATTTTTCGTTTATGTTCGGCAACGCCGGTAACAAGCTCTTTCGTGTAATCACGAACAGGTGGCAACTCTGCATCATCGCTGATGTTAAGACGAGTTTCAATTATCGCTAAGGGATCGCTCTTGCGAATATCAGCTTCGTAGAGAATATCCAGGCTATGTTTTCGAGCTTTGCTACGGGCAGACACTAGTTAGCGCGACCTTGATACGATCCATCTCTAGTATCAACCATGATCTTCTCATCTTGCTTGATGAAAAGTGGCACCTGAATCTGGATTCCAGTCTCAACTGTGGCTGGCTTTGTGCCGCCTGAAGAGCGATCACCTTGCAGGCCAGGCTCGGTGTATGTAACTGTCAATTCAACAGAAGCCGGCAATTCAATATAAAGCGGATTGTTCTCGTGGATTGCAACAATTGCCTCAGTGTTTTCCAGCATGTAATTAGCTGCGTCACCAACAGTTGCAGCTGAAATATTCATTTGATCGTAAGTTTTGTTATCCATAAATACAAAATCTTCACCCTCTTTGTAGAGGAACTGCATTTCACGCTTTTCCAGAATAGCAATCTCAATCTTCACGCCAGCGTTAAGAGTTCTTTCAACAACTTTGCCGGTCAAAACTTGACGCATTTTGGTGCGCACGAATGCTGGGCCTTTACCGGGCTTAACATGCTGGAATTCAATTACCGTCCACAGTGAACCTTCGATATCAAGACACATTCCATTTTTAAGATCACTTGTGGTTGCCACTTGGAAACTCCCCTTATTGCGAAACTGGACGCAAACTGTTTGCCACCGCAGTTCGGTGGGCTCGAATAGGTGCTTAGGATACCTAATACCTGTACTAATACTTAAATCGGTGGCTGCAACCCCACTTTGCTGACTATTACTTAGTTAGGCCCTTAAGCGCTGAGATCGCCAAAGCGTAAGAATTAGGACCGAAACCGCCGATCGTCCCGTTAGCAACACCAGAGATAACAGAAGTGTGCCGGAATTCTTCGCGGGCTAGCGGATTAGATAAATGCACTTCAATCAATGGCGATTTAACTAATTCGGCAGCATCGCGAATTGCATATGAGTAATGTGTAAATGCTGCGGGATTGATGATTACCGGAGTCGAATTATCAGCAGCCTCATGTAACCAAGAAATGATGGTTGCTTCGTCATCACTTTGTCTTACATCTGCGGCAAACCCATGACTTTTGGCGGACTCTTCAATGAAGGATTTGAGCTGCGGGTAATTGAAATCACCGTAGATGCTCGAGTCACGAATATCTAAACGAGCAAGGTTCGGACCATTGATTACCAGAATCTTCATGAGCAAAGCCTCTCATATGCTGCGAGCAAGTCGCTTTCACTAGGTGCTTCAATCCGTAGCGTCTTACCGATTTCGCTGATCGCCACAAATCGCAATGTGCCCGATCGTGATTTCTTGTCGATTGCCATATTGGCTCGCAGCTCCGGCCAGTGACGACTCTCGTATGAGGTAGGCAAACCTAGATTGCCAAGAATCTTCTTGTGTAAATCAGTAGCTTGGTCAGCGAGGATGCCGGATTCATTGGCAAGATTGGCTGCGAATACCAAACCAATCGAAACGCATTCGCCATGACGTAGGGCGTACTTGCTATGCAACTCGATGGCATGACCAAGGGTGTGACCATAATTCAAGATCTCACGATCAAAGCTTTCTTTGAAATCGCCACTAACAACTGTCGCCTTTACCGCAATTGAACGCGTTATTAGCTCAAGCGTCAGAGCACGATCGCTACGAACATCCAACAAATTTCTATCTTTAAGAAGTTCGACAATCTCGGTATCTACAATGAAGCCGCACTTAATTACCTCGGCTAAACCAGCCGCAAAATCACGATCGCTTAACGTTGAGAGCCATGAAAGATCAACTAATACCGATATTGGTGAATAGAACGAACCAATTAAGTTCTTACCGTATTCACTATTGATTCCGGTCTTGCCGCCGACTGCAGCATCGACCATCGCTGCAAGTGTCGTAGGAACTGCCACCCAATCAATGCCTCGTAACCAACTGCTGGCAACAAAACCAGATAGATCCGTAACTGCTCCGCCGCCTACTGCCACAATTAAGTCATTACGCGTGAAA
>CAJAFH010000268.1 GCA_903939005.1 uncultured Actinomycetes bacterium
CAGTTCGGTTAATCCGCTCGAACAAGAAGATGCATCAGTAACGATAGTTATCGGCCCGCCGTTTGCGACTTTGGTTAGAGCACCAATTACCGAGCTGCTCATAACATCGTAGCCATCGGCGTAACCTTTTGATTTCCAAGGTGTGCCACAACAAAGAGATTCAATGCCAGTTGGAATAGATAATTTGAGGCCGGCCCGCTTAGCTAAAGTCATAAATGTGCCAGCCGAATCGCTGGTGCCAAAAAGCGTGCCAGTGCACGAAGGAAAGAAAATGGCGTCAAAGTCGCTAATTGGCGCTGCTTTTCGAATAGTTCCACCAGTTGGGTACCTGTTTAACCCTGGAATTAGATTGGCGATCTTTAAGGCTGCCACAGCAGCTTGCGTAAATAAAGACCAATTCTGGGCGGCAAGTTTCCAAGTTATTTTTGCGATTGGTAATGCACTGCTTGCACGCAATTCGCTAACGAGTGAGCCAGTATTAATTGAGATTGGGCAAGTGGTTGCACACATGCCATCTACAGCGCAGGTATCTTTACCGTCGTAGGCAAATTCTTTTTCAATTTCGCTAGCAAGTGAGTTGTTGCCAGCAGCTTTTGCTAACACCAATTCGCGTTGCAGCACTATTCGTTTTCTTGGAGTTAAAGTCAGGTCTTTACTTGGGCAAACTGGTTCGCAATATCCACACTCAACACAGTTGTCGGCCACCTTTTGAATCTTTGGCACAACTTTTAAGTTTTCGCAATGAGTATCCGGGTTTTCGCTCAAGATGATTCCTGGATTTAAAATTCCGGCCGGATCAATTAGCCGCTTGATTGCCCACATAACTTCGTAGAGTTCGTCGCCATATTGTCTGCGTACATACGGCGCCATCATTCGACCGGTTCCGTGTTCAGCTTTTAAGGTGCCGCCATGAGCTAAAACTAGCTCGACCATCTCTTCGGTAAATGCTCGATAACGTTGCAGCTTTTCGGGCTTTTCAAATTCTTCATTTAACATGAAGTGGATATTTCCATCACGGGCATGCCCGAAAATCACGCTATCGGTATAACCATGTTTAGCAAATAACACCGTTAGCTCTTCACAAGTAGCAAGCATTTGCGAAACTGGCACCGCAATATCTTCTAGTAGGGCAGTAGTACCACTTGGGCGATTACCGGCAACCGTTGCATAAAGACCTTTACGGATATGCCACATTTGATTGCGGGTAACTGGGTCACTGGCTAATTGCGCAGGTTTTATTAGGGGTAGCGAGTCAAGTAAAGGCTTTACCGCAGCAACTTTTGCCGCCAATAAGTCAGCAGTTGCCTCTTGGAATTCAACGAGCAAAGCCGCGTGGTTATTAACCGATATCGCTTTAAGCTCGGCAGTTGCTTCGGGGTCACGCTGGGAAACGCGCAAACTCGTAGCATCCATAAGCTCTATTGCGGCAAAACCAGCCTTAACTAGATCTGGCAAAGAACGTGTGGCATCTGCCAGTGATTCAAAGATCAATAGCCCAGTTGCCAAATGCGAGTAAGCCGGCACCGTGTTAAAAGTTGCCTCAGCAACAAATGCCAATGTGCCTTCACTTCCGACAACTAAATGTTCCAGAATCTTTACTGGAGAATCAAAATCTAGGAATGAATTAACGCTATATCCCATGGTGTTCTTGATGCTGAAAAGTTTCTTAATCAAATCAACTGAGTCTGGGTTATTTCGCACTCGATCACGCAATGCAATTAAGCCGGCATAAATGCCAGGAGCCTTATTTTTTAAATTCTCATCGGCATCTGCTTTGCCAGTATCGATAACTAATCCATTGGGCAGAACTAAAACCATTGAAGCAATAGTGCGATAAGTATTTTGTTCAGTGCCACAACACATGCCACTGGAATTATTGGCAACTACACCGCCGATAGTGCAGGCAATTTCACTGGCTGGATCAGGACCAAGTTTGCGCTTGAATCTAGCAAGTGAAGTATTAACTGCGCGAACTGTGGCACCCGGGCTTACAGAAACTACTTCGCCATTTTCGCCAACTTTAATTCCGCGAAAGTTCTTACGGGTATCAACCAAGAATCCATCGCTGCTTGCTTGGCCACTGAGGCTGGTTCCGCCTGATCTAAAAGTAACTCCGATACCAAGTTCGGTTGCTAGTGAAAAAATCTCAGCTAGTTGCTCTTTGGTTTCAGGTGTATAGATCGACTTCGGTCTGAGCAGGTAGTGAGAAGCATCATGGGAGTAGCTCAAAATATCGGTGGTGCGCTTTGAAGGCTGCAGGGCGGTTTCAGTATTAATGCCAGCCACCTTTTCAAAGTAAGTTAATTAATAGGCTCATCATGCCATTTTCAGCGGTACTTTAGCCACCTAAGTGATGGAGAGTTAATGTCTAAAACAATTGTTATTACTGGCGCTAGCGATGGCATCGGTGCGGCAGCTGCTCGCACACTAAAAGCAAGCGGTCATAACGTCGTCGTTGTTGGTCGAGATCCAGATAAGACAAAGTCAATTGCGACTGAAATTTCAGCACCGTTTGAGATCGCAGACTTTTCTGAATTGGCTCAAGTAGCCAAATTAGCTGCCGCACTTAATAACAGGTATGAAGTAATCGATGTGCTGGCCAATAATGCCGGTGTCATGTTTGGAACTTTTGCTAAGACAGTTGATGGCTTTGAAAGAACTTTTCAAGTTAATCATTTGGCGCCATTCCTCTTAACCCATTTACTTCACGGTAAATTAGTTGCCAACAAAGCAACAGTTGTTAACACTTCAAGCATGACTGCCAAAATGTGGGGCCAATTAGATTTAAGCGATTTGAATAATGAAATAAGTTATGACGAGAAGCGCGCCTACGGTACTGCGAAACTTTGTAACATCCTGTTTACTAAAGAGCTAGATCGACGGTTTCGAGCAGCTGGCATAAATGCAGTTGCGATTCATCCTGGTGTTGTATCAACTAACTTTGCCTCTGACCCGCTGAGCGCTTTCCATAAGGTTTACCACTCTGATGGAAAACCGACTTTGCCCATGATTACTCCAGATGCCGGCGCTGATCAATTGATTTGGATTGCCGAAGGAACTGCGGGCGCTGATTGGCAATTAGGGGAGTATTACGACTTACGTAAACCTGGCGCTACACACGAACAAGCACATGATGCTGACCTAGCAATAAAACTCTGGGAGCAAAGCGCAAAATTACTTGGGATTTAGATTTAGTTATTGCGCCATGATGGCATCGTGTACATATTGCGCTAAGCCTCGAACTCGACCATCGTAATATTTCTTAAAGCGTTCATCACCAATATACATAAGGGCTAAATTACGCTGCATTTCAACACTGCACTCGTAAAACCACTTAGAAATGGCTGCTCTATGAGCTATTACTATCGCTTGCACTTCAGCAGATTTGTAATCAACGCCGTTTCCAAATGCGGTTGCAAACCTTTCAGTTACTGCCTCTTGATCAACTTTGGCTGCAGCAAAATCAGCATGTGTGTACTTAGAGGTGCGGTTGGCAGATTCGCGATATTGGTCGGTATTACCCCAGCGCTCTTGAACCTCTGCCTCGTATTCATTCATAGTTCCAGAGTTTAGAGTAGATCCCTCGATAAGATGGGGTTCTAATTCAGACTATCAATAGGAGCTGCCTTGTTCGAAGCAATATTTCTTGGCGCCCTGCAAGGTTTAACTGAGTTCCTACCGATTTCATCTAGTGCCCACATTCGTATTGCAGGAGCACTATTCGGAACTGCCGAAGACCCGGGAGCTCGATTTACTGCAATCACCCAAATTGGTACCGAGCTTGCAGTCTTAATTTTCTTTCGCAACGATATTAAGCAGATTATTTCGGCTTGGTTTCGTCAAATAACCAAGAGTTCTACATTGACTGCAAGTGAAAAATCAGATGCCCGCATGGGCTGGTTAATAATTGTAGGTAGCTTGCCAATTGGCGTGTTGGGTTATCTTGGTAAAGATGTAATCAGTAATGATTTTCGTTCACTCTGGCTAATCGCATGCACATTGATTATCTTTGGCGTGATTCTAGGCATCGCCGATAAATTTGGAAAAAGCGAACGCGAACTTTCTAATTTAAATGTGCGAGATGGCTTGCTGTATGGGTTTGCGCAATCACTGGCACTTGTCCCAGGTGTCTCAAGATCTGGTGCGACAATCGCAATGGGTCGTTTTCTTGGCTACAGCCGGCCAGCAGCTCTACGTTATTCATTCTTATTGGCTCTGCCAGCGGTATTTGGTAGTGGTTTTTATGAACTTAAAGGAGCAATCGAACAAGGCGGCGATACCGGTACCTTCACTATTGCCGAAACGCTAATGGCAACCGGAATTGCATTTGTTATTGGCTACGCAGTTATAGCTTGGTTACTCAAGTTTGTTTCAACTAAGAGCTTTGCGACATTTATTATTTATCGAATTGCCCTTGGCTCACTCTTATTGGTGTTGTTGGCAACTGGGGTAATTAGCTAATTTAGTCACGGCTGATTGGAAGATTAATCTCAATCTCAAGACCGCCAAAATGACTCTTCCGAAGCTCAATCGAACCGCTGGCATTTTCAATTATTCGTTTCATAATTGTCATACCTAAACCACTGCCACCTGATTCGCGTGATCGCGAGCGATCAAACCTCTGAAAATACTGAATACCTGACTTATAAACTTCTTCGGGCAATCCAGGGCCGGCATCAGAAATAGTTAAGACCGCCTTGTTGCCGGACGTAGCTAAAACAATAAGAACTTGTGAATCCTCGGGTGTATGTCGTCGAAGGTTTGCAAATATATTAGCCAGCATTTGCTGCGCGTAATTCTGAGAGATGTTAACCAGAATTCCAGGCTCAATCTTGGTCTCAATTGGACGCATAGTTTGCAAGGTTTTTAAGTCATTGCTTAAATGCGCAACTTCACGTGAGAAGTTAATGATCTCAGGCGCTGCCGGTGCTTGATCTTCAAGTTCGGCAATTAGTAATAAGTCATTTATCAGCGCTTGCATACGTTCAATTTCATGACCAACTCGGTCATAGTAACCAGACCTAATTTCGGGCGCCTGCGTCTTATTTTTACTCAATAATTCGATATAACCCTTAATCACAGTCAATGGGGTTCGCAGCTCATGCGAGGCATCCCCGAGAAACTCGCGCATATTTTCTTGATTTTTCTGAAGTGAATTAACAACTTCATTTAACTCATTATCACGGCGGAAAAGGTAATTTGAAACCGCGATTCCAAGGAGAACCATTGCAAGTGTGAAGAGGAATAAGTATCGGATATTTTGACTTTTAGCGGTCTTGATATCAGCAAGTGAAACAGAGAGGACTAAGAACTCGTCATCTGGTAGCGCAATTGCTCTAATGCGATGAACGCCATCGATTTCTAGCGTTAAACCTTCAGTTCTGGCTGCTAATAAATCTTGATCAGTTGGCACGCCTTGTAAATCGCCAGAACTCTGATTAAGCGCGGTAATTTCACGAGCCGCTGAAATATATGAAACAGTAAATTTCAAGTCACTTTGATCTGCCAAAAGCAAGGCAAGGGAAAGTGGCTCATCCTTAGTTTCAGCTAATTGATTTACAGCTATCGACAGAATTGAATCAACTCGGCCGACTTCGCTGTTTTCGGTGATACTGATTGCAAAAAGACCAATTGCGGCTGAAATCAAAATAATAATCGCTGAAACGAGCGCGGTAAGACGAGTTTGCAACTTCATTAATCAGCAACTATCTGAAAACCGATGCCACGTACTGTCTTGATTCCATCGAAGCCATCGATATGCAGTTTTTTACGCAAGTATGAAATATAAGTATCAACCACAGTAGAGCTGCTCTTGAAATCTATTTCCCACACTTCTGAGAGCAGAGTTTCTTTGGTGACGATATTTCCGCGATTTAGAATTAATTGCTCTAGCAGTTTGAACTCCGTGGGGGATAGATCTATCGCTTGATCATTGAACTTAACTGAATACTTTGAAAAATCCATTGAGATTGGCCCGCAGGTAAGCACTTTCACTTCGGCAACTTCGCCTTTACTGCGGCGCATGATGGCTTTCACGCGCAATACCAATTCTTCGATGCTAAAGGGTTTAGTTAAGTAATCATCGGCACCAATTCGCAAGCCTTGATTAATGTCAGCTTTATCTGCACGTGCGCTGAGCATCAGTACCGGCACCGACATTCCTTCAGTACGTAACTTTTCGAGTAAAGCTAAGCCATCTAGTTTTGGCATATTGATATCCAGAATTAGCAGATCAAATTTTTCGCGCCGAAGAAATGACAGCGCCTCAAGGCCATCTGCTGCTGAAACTGCATTGATCTCAGAGAGGCTCAGCGCCTCACTAATAAGATCGCGGACCCCGGGCTCGTCATCGATTACTAAGACTTTTGGCCGTTCAGACATGCTGGTAAGGCTAGTTCGTTAAGCACTCAATGGGTAGGGCAGGCAGGCGAGTTAACCCATTTCATTCGTGAAATCATTAAGATTCACAAGGATTTCACAAAGTTATCCCGCATCCTTATCTCATCCCAGGGACGGGCTATTGAAAGGTCGAAGATGA
This sequence comes from uncultured Actinomycetes bacterium, assembly GCA_903939005.1. Taxonomy (GTDB): domain Bacteria; phylum Actinomycetota; class Actinomycetes; order Nanopelagicales; family Nanopelagicaceae; genus Planktophila. The sequence goes on from CAJAFH010000268.1 coordinate 6,539, forward strand.
AAAAGCGCCTCGTATTAATCGCACTTGTTGCGACTTCGCTTCTTGCTTCGACAAACACGGCGCTTGCCGATGCTCAGAGCGACTACCAATTAGCGTTTGCGCAGTATAAAACCGCGCTAGCAAATTGGAACGTTGCGCTTAAAGCCGAGCAAGAGAATTTTAAAACAGCGATGCAAAATTGGAATACTGCCGTAAAAGCTGCAGAGCAAGCACGCAAGGACATCGCCACTAAATTTAAAAGTGATGCCGAAGCAATCAAAGCACGCACAATTGCAGCCGTAACTGCGGCGACTACTGCAAAAGATAAAAAAGCGGCCAACGCTGCTGCAAAAATCGAATTAGATTTAGCAATTGCTGCGCGAAATGCGGCACTTGAAGCTGTAGTCAAACCAGGAATGAAGCCAACTAAACCAACTCCTGCACCGATGCCAACTCCACCAGCAAAGCCCGCAAAACCAATTAAGCCAAGCAAGAAGCCAGCTGCTACAAAATCTCCTGCTTAATTGCTTTTTCAAAATGTATAATTAGGTATGAGTCAGATCAAGGTAGAGCTATTAACTGCTGAGCAGTGGGCTCGAGCTAGAGAATTACGGTTAGCATCGCTGAGAGATAGCGCTCATGCTTTCGGCGGAAATTTAGAAACTGAAAGCGCGGAAACCGAAGCTCAGTGGCGAGCCAAGTTTGAAAAACTCAACTACATAGTGGCTTCAGCCGAGGGTGTTGATAGTGCGATCATGACTGTCGAGAATTTAAAAGGTGACTTTGGTGCAACTGCTTGGGTCGGCGGCTGTTGGAGTTCTCCGGAGTATCGCGGAGTTGGACTCTTGAAAGCCATGATGAAATTTGTTGATAAACATGCGCAAGAGAAGGGCTGGCAGCGTCAGGGGTTAGGCGTTTGGGAAGATAACTTTCCAGCAATTGCAGCTTATGAAAAATTAGGATTTGTTGCGATGGGCGAGCCAAAACCAAGTACTCGGGTTGCAAATAAGTTCTATATTCGCATGATTCGCGATGCAGTTACTTCGTAAGTTTCTTAGCCTCACGAACTGCAACTGAATTTAGATCTGGATGTTCGACTAAAAATCTTATTACTTCTCGATTATCTATGCGCGATAAATCCCGAAGCGCCCACCCAATTACTTTTGCGATGAAGAATTCTTTATTCGCCACATGCGGTGCGCATAGTTCGAAGAGCAGATCAATATCTGTCTCATATTTGCGGCCACGCTGATGTTGGATAGAAGCGCGCACTAACCAAATATCAGAACTCTTATTCCACTTTCGCATAAGAGATTCGGCGGGGTATTTCATGGTTAGAGGTGAAACAACTACGCTTCCTAAACCATCAACTGTGTCCCACCACGACTTAGTTTTTATTAGGTACTCGCAATGATCTGCCAGAAACTTCTTATCTAGCTGCATGTGGTATTTGCCGAGAATATCGTTGGCGGCGTATTGGTACTCACGTTCTTCTAACTTCCAAAGCGCGCGAACAGTTGCAGCTAATTCATCAGAGGTGGGTACCGGCAATTCACTAAGGATTGATTTAACTAGCGATCGGCGCTCTGGTGTCATCACACCTAAGAAAGGCGCAATATCTTTCATATAAGCCTGGGCCCCGATGGCTTTCTTGTGATTACCCAGCTTGGGTAGTTCGCGCTTTAACTGCTTAATTACTTCAGTTTTGAACTCGGTCATTATTCAGCCAAGTTATTGCTTTAGCCGATTAACGAAGAATCGCGCTTTTTCGATAAGTCATGCTCGCAGCCATTTGAGCGATCTTTTGCAGCGCATGCCTCACAGAGCAAAACCAGCTTATGACAGGCGATATTTGAGCAATTAACAAAGATTTTAGTTGGCGCTGCGCAAGATTCGCATTCACCAATTGTTTTTGCCTTAGAAGAGAAATCCATTGCCATGCGATCGTCGAATACGTAGAGCGAGCCATCCCATAGGCCGTCATCACCGTACTTGTTACCGTAGCGAACAATGCCGCCCTTAACTTGGTAAACCTCTTCAAAGCCACGAGTCTTCATAACTGCAGATAGAACTTCGCAGCGGATTCCACCGGTGCAATAAGTAACAATCGGCTTATCTTTCAAGTGGTCATATTTGCCACTCTCGATCTCTGCTACAAAGTCGCGCGAAGTTTCAACATCAGGAACGATCGCATTTCTAAACTTGCCGATCTTGGCTTCAAAAGCATTTCGTCCGTCAAAGAAAACAACCTCATCGCCGCGTTCTGCTACTAATTCATTAACTTGTTCTGGACGCAAATGAATTCCACCACCAACTACGCCATTTTCATCAACTTTAATTTCATCAGGATGACCAAAAGCGACTAGCTCTTTACGAACTTTTACCGATAGCTTAGGAAATTCGGTGCCATCGCCGGCTGACCACTTGAAATCTACTTTGCGAAAACCGTCGTACTTCTTAGTCTTCTTAACGTAAGTGCGAAGTGCTTCAATCTCGCCACCTAAAGTGCCATTAATGCCGTGCTTAGAGATAATGATTCGACCAGTTAAGCCAAGTGATTCGCAAAGAGTGCGCTGCCATAACTTAACGGCGGCAGGGTCAGATATCGGCGTGAAGCCGTAATACAAAATGACCTTGTGCAAATCCATGGCGCGATTGTATCTCGCCTACTTTGACCTTAAGAAATCAGTAGATCAAGCGCCCATGGCTGAGCATCGGCAGGCGGGTGGAGCTCGCACTCAAATAACTGAGCAGCCATTCGTTGCACTTCGGCCGGCGTGATTGGGTCAGTGGCTTGGGTTAGCAAATGTCTAGTTAGTTCGCCGCGATATTTCTTAGACATATGAGTGATCACTTTTCGTTCGCCTGCGACAACTTGAAAAACCCGCACCTCAATTGTGTTTGCTAAATTTATCGGCCAAACACCTTTATATGTTGAAGAGCGACAGTCAATAATTAATTCATCCGAAAACTTTGCTGCTACTTGGGCAATCGAATCACGCCATAACTTATTATCAATTTTTTCTTTATAACTAAATATCTGATCCAGTGGTTTAACTAAGCCAAAGACCGCTGAAACTATTAGCACTTTAGAGTTAGCTCTTTTTTGTTCGGCAGCTGAAAGAGTCTTCCAGTTCAACCCTTGATAGAGAACGCCATCATAGATTTCGATAGCTGGCGAAGTTTGTGATGTGACGTGGTTAGCGGTTGCTTGAATCCGAGTGTCAGATAATTCAGCTGCGAAGGCAAGTGAACTTAAATCGAATTTCCCTGAGCTAGTTGCTGATTTCTTCTTCTCACTAGGAGGCAGAAGTATTAGCATTAGGCGATGCTATTAGAGAGGCAAAGATAATGATGGCTGAAGGCGACAAAGTTCGAGCTGAGATTTTCGAGACGGGCAACCCCAAGATCAAATCCGCTCGAATTGTTATTGATGCACCGGCTGCAAAAATCTTTGATTTGTTGGCAAATCCTGCTCGGCATAAAGATATTGATGGTTCCAACACCATTCAAAATAACATTAGCGGGCCAGAACGTTTGTCTCTGGGTGCAAAGTTCGGAATGGCCATGCACCTTGGCATTGATTACCGAATTATGAATACGGTTGTTGAGTTTGAAGAGAATAAGTTAATAGCTTGGCGCCATTTAGGTCGCTGGCGCTGGCGATATGAAATTCGTGAAATCAGCCCAAATCAATGCGAAGTCACCGAATCATTTGATGGCCGTAAATCCATTTCACAGAGCTGGCTTAAGTTTCGTAAGGCTTATCCCTGGACTCAATTAGTCGTTGCTAAGACTTTGGTGCGCTTAAAAGAGGTAATGGAAGCACGCTAAAGACTGTGGGAAGATAGCCCCATGAATATGGCAAATGAGTCATTAGGCGCCGTTATGGCCTCGGAGATCGCAGAGACCCCAAAGGTTTTCCGCCGTATCTTGAGCAATCTTGCTGCTCTTGAGCCAATCAAAGATATTTTAAGTACCAACAAAATCTCATCAGTTTTAATCTTGGCCCGTGGCACCTCAGATAACGCTGCTCACTTCTTAAAATATTTAGTGGAAACCAAACTTGGCCTGCCCTGCGGATTAACTTCGCCATCTTCGGTAACAATTTATGATGCCAAGCTGCACTATGACGGCGTTCTAGTTGTTGCACTTAGCCAAAGCGGTCAATCACCAGACCTCGTTGCGTTTGCTAAATCTGCTAAGAGTGCTGGGGCAAAGTTAATTTCATTAACTAATGATGCTAAGTCACCACTGGCAAAGGCTGCCGATCATCACTTAGATTTACAAGCTGGAGCTGAATTAGCAGTTGCTGCAACTAAGAGTTATTCCGCTCAACTTTTAACTTCATATTTACTGGTTGCAACTTGGGCCAAGTTGCCGATTAATGGTGAATCACTAATTGCCGAAGCAGAAAAGTTAGTTAGCAACGCATCTTTGGTAAGCCAAGCGGTTGATGCCTGCAGCCGAGAAAATGAAACTGTGGTTCTTGGTCGTGGCTTTGCATATCCAAACGCTCGCGAAGCCGCCCTTAAGATTCAAGAGACCTGCAAAGTTTCGGTACAAGGACTTTCAACTGCTGATTATTTACATGGTCCAATTTCGGCGCTAACTCCTCAAACCCAAGTATTTATTTTGGCGCCAGCACATTTACCACTTAACTCAATCTCTGAGGCAACTACGCGCATTCGTGCGATAACTGGGCGCATCTTCTGGGTCGGCAACGGTGGCTCGCCTGAGGCTGGCGACATACTTATTGCCGGCTCTAATTGCCGTGATGAAATGGAATCAACCATTGTCGATGCCATCTCACTTCAAAGATTCTCACTCGAATTCGCTAAGAAATCTGGTTTTGATCCAGATGCACCGGTTGGCCTTTCTAAAGTTACGTTAACTCACTAATACTTGCGGGGCTGCAGTTAGATGAATCGCGATTATTTAGTAATCGTTCCCACCTATAACGAGATAACCAGTATTGGCGTTTTATTACCTCAATTGCTCGAACTAAATCTCGATATTTTAATTGTCGATGATGGTTCACCAGATGGCACAGCCGATGCTTGTCGCGCACTTGGTCTAGAAAGTGGCCGCATAGTTGTTGTCGAACGAAAGAAAAAATTAGGTTTGGGCAGTGCGTATAAAGCTGGCTTTAAATATGGCGAGGATCGTGGCTACAAATACTTGATTGAAATGGATGCCGATGGCTCACACCAAGTTAGTGATTTGCTTTTGCTTATGGCTGCAATGCAAGAGAAGCAACCAGATTTAGTAATTGGCTCCCGTTGGGTTGCAGGTGGCGCGGTTGAGAACTGGGCTCGTCGCCGGCAATGGCTATCAAGGTCTGCCAATGTATATGCCAAGTTATTACTAGGTGGCAAAGTCAAAGATATGACTGCGGGATTTCGCATCTATCGCACCGAAAAGTTAATTCAAATTGATTTGGAATCTGTAAAGAGCGAGGGCTACTGCTTTCAAATTGAGATGACAATGCGAATGGCTCAAATAGGTGGCGACATCTTGGAATCGCCAATTACTTTTATTGAGCGAAAACATGGCGTTAGCAAAATGTCGAAAAAGATTGTCTTTGAGGCAATTTATCGAGTAACCGCTTGGGGTTTAAGCGCGAAATTCCGAAGAAAGCGCCCTTCATAGCCACTTGGGATAGGCCGTGATAAGTTCAGCGCACTTGATCCAAGCGGGTATCCGCAGAAATCAAGTGGCGTTGCGTTTAGCGAAATCCGGTTTGATTCCGGTGCTGTCCCGCAACTGTAAAGATCGCAAGATCTAAGCCAGGTCGCCTGGCGTGACGCCGAAAGTGTTATCCAACCTCGGAGGAAGGTTGGGCCTTTACGCGGAACTATTCGTTTAATTGCCCCCTTTCTCCCTCAAATATCTTGAGGGAGTATTTTTATGTTTAAAAGGTTTACTCGACCGGCTGCACTCTTGGTCACAGTGTTATTACTTGCCCCACTGGCACCAGTTAACGCAGCATCTACTGCAACAAAATATCCATTGATTATTTCATCTGGTGGATACTCAACAACAATTGCTAAAAAACCAACTCGCATTATTTCCCTTTCGCCAAGTGCGACTGAATCACTATTTGAAATCGGCGCCGGCAAACAAGTTTTGGCTGTTGACTCACTTTCGAATTTTCCCAAGTCAGCTCCGATTACTGAACTGAGTGCATTTGAGCCAAATGTTGAAGCAATCGCTGCGCTGAAGCCAGATCTGGTAGTTCTGTCAGTTGATGCCATGAAATCTTTGGTAGTCAAAGAAGCACTCGAGAAATTAAAGATCCCGGTATTAATGGAAAAAGCACCCGAGACCTTAGCCCAGGCATATAAAGAAATTGAAGTGCTCGGCGCAGTAACTGATCACACATCAGAGGCCAAGAAATTAACTTTCAAAATGGCAGCGCTAATTAAATCGATTATCAACCGAACCAAAAAAACCGTCAAGATAACTTTCTTCCATGAGCTCGATAACACGCTTTATTCAGTTACCTCCGATACTTTCATCGGCAAGGTCTATAAGGACTTTGGCCTGATTAATATCGCAGATAAGGCTGCTGGGGCTGATTCTTATGGCTATCCGCAACTATCGGCTGAATATTTATTAAAGACTGATCCAGATGTTATTTTCTTGGCAGATGCTGAATATGGTGAAAGTGCAGCTACGGTAAAGGCGCGCGCTGGTTGGTCTGGCATAACTGCTGTTACCAAGAAGAATGTATTTGCGCTACCAAATGACATTCCTTCAAGATGGGGGCCACGACTTGTTGATTTTTATCGCTACGTTGCCGCGTCCCTTGCAAAGGTGAAAAAGTAAGTAAATGAAGAAGAATCAGATCGATCGCGTGTGGCGTTGGCAGATTACTGCCAGCGCTGCCGCGGCGTTACTGATTGCTTGTTTGCTTGGCGTGGGCTTTGGTCCAGTTAACTTAAATTTCGGATCAATCATTAGAACATTGCTGGGGCTACCTAACGGCCTTGAAAATGAAGACCGCACCTTGTTGCTTGAGTTGCGATTACCGCGAGTTGTATTGGGTGCGCTAGTTGGTGCAGCCCTTGCAACAAGTGGTGCGGTTTATCAAAGTGTTTTTAGAAACCCACTAGCTGATCCATATTTACTCGGCGTAGCATCAGGCGCCGGTCTCGGTGCAACGATTGCCATTACTAATGGTGGTGGAGACCTACACGCCCTGCTACCAATCTTTGCATTCCTAGGGGGAGTGCTTGCAGTGGGCGCTACTTTCTTAGTGGCAGGCAGGCTCTTTGCCGATCCCAGCACTTTGTTATTAGCAGGTATTGCAGTTGGCTCTTTTGCCACAGCGTTTCAAACTTATCTGCAACAGCGCAACAGCGCCGCCTTGCGTCCGGTGTATTCCTGGATTCTGGGCGAGCTAACAGTTGCCAATTGGGATGTAGTTAAGTGGGCCGGCTTTTATATTCTCGTCGCCCTATTCATATTAATTCGTATTTCCAAAGTCCTTGATGCGCTGATGCTAAGTGACGAAGAAGCCTATTCTTTAGGGGTTTCACCGCAGAAAATCCGCCTGATTGCCGTTGCTGCAGCGACTTTAGCTACGGCCACAGCAGTATCTGCCAGTGGTTTGATCGGCTTCGTGGGAATCGTGGTTCCGCACCTAGTTAGAGGTTTAACCAAGCGGGCCACAAACCGATCGCTACTTTCGATTGCCTTTGTGGGAGCTGCATTTTTAGTAATTGCCGACCTTGGCGCACGTACATTGCTATCACCAGCAGAGCTACCGATCGGTGTCATTACCGCATTTGTTGGCGCCCCATTCTTTTTATTCGTTCTACGAGCACGTAATCGAGGTAGCCAGTGATTAACATCGAAAATCTCTCAGTACGTTTTGATAACTCTGAAGTACTGCAATCAATTAGTTTGGATATTCCCGAAGGCACCTGGAGCTGTTTAGTTGGGCCTAATGGTGCTGGAAAAACAACACTGCTTAGAACAATGCTGGGCATGCAACCTTATTCCGGATCAATTAAATATAACGATCGCGAAATTGCCAAGAACAAATCACTTAACATCGCTTTCGTCCCACAACGCCCATCAATTCCAGCGGCCATGAGTGTTGCTGAATATGTAATGTTAGGGCGGGCCAAGTTAGATGGCTGGGGCAAAGAAAGCGCGCACAGTCGCAACATTGTTCATGAGATGTTAGAAGCCACTCAACTACTAGGAATGCAAAGCCAGTTAGTAAATACCCTTTCCGGTGGTGAGATGCAGCGGGTATTAATCGCACGCGCTCTAGTTCAAGAACCAGAAGTTATGTTGCTAGATGAACCAACCAGTGCCCTTGATCTTCATCATCAGATTTCAGTACTCAACAAAGTTGAAGAGATTAAAGCAACTGGTGTAACAATCATTTCGACGATGCACGACATCACCTTGGGCGCAATGTATGCAGAGCGAATCATCATCATGCAAAGCGGCCGAGTGCTATTAGATGGCGAATCACATTCTGTAATCCATTCACCCGAGCTACGTAGCGCCTTTGATGATCGCATCAGCGTGCACTTACTTGAAAATGGTCGCCCCGTGATCATTGCCGCCAAGCGTGCCGCAGGGTTAGACCAAGGGGTTATTTAGTACCTAACAGAGTTGATTTAGGG
>CAJAFH010000269.1 GCA_903939005.1 uncultured Actinomycetes bacterium
ATAATTGCACCAGCCACATTGGCAATAGCCAGGGTTAATCCGATCTGCCACAAGATCACCCCATTTAAACCAAAGACAATAATTGCGCCCAAGTTGGTTGAAACATTTACCACCTTGGCTATGGCAGATGCGCTTAGAAAGGCAAAGCCCAATCCGACCATGGCCAGCACTAAGAAAGAACCAGTGCCTGGCCCGAAGATGCCATCGTAGAAACCAATAACGGCGGCAATTGAAATGCCCAATAAAGTGCGGTGCTTTGTTGAGTGTTTCATCGCTTCAACTTGGCCTAGTTCTGGCTTAGTAAAGGTATAGATCGCAACTGCAATAAGAAGTACCAATACAACTGGGCGGAAATATTCGGTTGGTAAACGGGATGCAAGGGAGGCTCCCCCGATTGAGCCGAGTAGCGCCGGGATAACTAGTGCCAGTAAGAACTTCGGATCACTTTTAACACTCTTGCGATAAAGCCGAGCGGACGCCGTTGTGCCAAAGATTGAAATTGATTTATTGGTGCCCAAAACTTCGACAGTTTTGAAATCACTTAAACCAATTAATAGCGCAGGTAATTGAATCAAACCGCCGCCGCCAGCAATGGCATCAATTAAGCCGGCTCCAAACGCTGCGATAAAGAGAAAGAGCAGTGTGTAGAGCGATAGATCGGAAAGCATTAATTACTTAATTGCAGCCAATAGTGCAGTGATCGCGTTAACTGCTTCACCCACTGCAACTTCTGACTTCTCGCCGCTCTTACGAACTCGTACTTCGACGTTGCCATTAGCCAGTGCTTTGCCGACAACGACGATAATTGGGTTACCAATTAGCTCGGCATCTTTAAACTTAACGCCAGCACTTGGATCGCGTCGATCATCAAGCATTACTGAAATTCCAGTTGCTTCGAGTTTGGTTCCTAGGTCAAGGGCAGCCTCGAAAATCGCATCTTCTTTTCCAGTTGCCACAATATGTACTTTCGCTGGTGCTAAATCAACTGGCCAATTAAGTCCGATTTCATCGTGAGTTTGTTCAGCAATGGCAGCAACTGCGCGCGATACGCCGATGCCATAAGAGCCCATGGTGACAATCTGAGATTTACCGTTTTGATCAAGCACGGTTAGGTTTAGCGCTTCGGCGTATTTGCGACCGAGCTGGAAAATATGGCCGATCTCAATTGCGCGATCAATCACGACAGGTGTTTCGCACTCTGGACAAGCGTCTCCGGCACGAACTTCGGCAGCTTCGACATAAGCATCTGGTGTGAAATCGCGACCATTAACCACATTGCGTGCATGGCGATCTTTTTGATTCGCACCCGTTACCCATGATGTACCTGGCGCAATTCGTGGGTCGGCATAAACCGTAATGCCAGATTTTTTAGCATCTTGTGGTCCGATGTAACCCTTAACTAGGGCTGGGAACTTAGCAAAATCAGCATCTTCAAATACGCGCAGCTCGTGAATGCCACCAATGTTCTCTTGGAAGCGCTTTAGATCAACTTCGCGATCACCAGGTACCAACACGCAAATTGCCTTGTTATCTGCCATCAGCATTACATTCTTTAGCGTATGAGCACCGGTGAATCCCCCGCCGAATTTATTGTTAAGAAGTTCAACCAAAGTATCGATGGTTGGCGTATTTGGTGAATCAAAAGCTTCGGCAGCTGGTGTCGCTGATGAATCAACGCTGGCAACTTTCGTAACCATAGCTTCAACGTTTGCCGCAAAGCCACACTTAGGGCAGAGCACATAAGTATCTTCACCGGTTGAACAAGGGGCTAAGAATTCTTCGGACTTAGAGCCACCCATGGCGCCAGAGACAGCCTTAACAATGTTGTACTGCATGCCTAAACGATCAAAAGTTTTTACATACGCTTGGCGATGGTTTTGGTAGGAAACTTCGAGGCCAGCATCATCAATATCGAAAGAGTAAGAGTCTTTCATGACGAATTCACGGCCGCGAATAATTCCGCTGCGTGGTCGGGCTTCATCGCGGAATTTAGTTTGAATCTGATAAATACTTAGTGGCAAATCTTTATATGATGAATATTCGCCCTTAACCATCAAGGTAAACATTTCTTCATGTGTAGGTCCTAGTAAATAGTCGCCACCTTTACGATCTTGCAAGCGAAATAGCGCTGGGCCATATTCTTCCCAGCGATTAGTGGCTTCGTAAGCATCGCGTGGCAATAGTGAAGGAAAATTAACTTCTTGAAAACCAGCGGCATCCATTTCTTCGCGGATAACGCGTTCGATATTGCGAAGTGTGATTACGCCAAGTGGTAACCAAGAATAAATTCCGGCAGCGATACGGCGCACATAACCAGCGCGAACCAATAGTTTGTGGCTAGCTACTTCAGCATCGGCAGGATCATCACGAAGGGTGCGCAGAAAAAGCGTCGACATTTTTAGCATCAGGAAGTGCTCACAACTGGCTCACCTGAGGCAACGCCGGCAGCCTCCATCTCTTCAGCTAAACGCATGGCTTCTTCAATTAAAGTTTGAACAATCATTGATTCAGGTACGGTCTTAATAACTTCACCCTTAACAAAGATCTGGCCTTTGCCATTACCTGATGCCACGCCAAGATCTGCTTCGCGTGCTTCGCCTGGGCCATTTACAACACAGCCCATTACCGCAACGCGAAGTGGCACAGTCATTCCTTCTAGGCCAGCCTGTACTTGCTCGGCCAAGGTGTAAACGTCTACTTGGGCACGGCCACATGATGGGCAAGAAACAATTTCTAGCTTACGTTGGCGCAAATTCAAAGATTCTAGAATTGAGATACCGACTTTAACTTCTTCGACCGGAGGTGCTGAAAGCGATACGCGAATGGTGTCGCCGATTCCTTCAGCCAACAAAATTCCAAACGCTGTTGCAGATTTAATTGTGCCTTGGAAAAGTGGACCAGCTTCAGTAACTCCCAAATGCAGAGGGTAGGTAGTTTGCGCTGCAAGTAAGCGATAAGCCTTAACCATAATTACTGGATCGTGATGTTTAACCGAGATCTTGATATCTGAAAAACCATGCTCTTCAAAAAGGGAGGCTTCCCAGATCGCCGATTCAACTAACGCTTCAGGAGTTGCTTTGCCGTACTTGGCTAACAAACGTGGATCTAACGAACCAGCATTTACGCCGATGCGAATTGGAATACCAGCATCGCCAGCGGCCTTGGCAACTTCTTTAACTTTGTCATCGAACTGCTTGATGTTGCCTGGGTTAACACGAACTGCTGCGCAACCGGCATCGATGGCTGCGAAAATATATTTTGGCTGAAAGTGAATATCAGCAATCACTGGAATCTGTGATTTCTTAGCAATCTGTGCCAACGCATCGGCATCATCTTGGCTTGGCACAGCAACGCGCACAATTTGGCAACCAGAGGCAGTTAACTCGGCGATCTGCTGCAAGGTGGCATTCACATCAGAGGTCAAAGTGGTACACATAGATTGCACGCTGACCTGTGAATCACTGCCGACGCCAACTTTGCCAACTTGAAGCTGACGGGTTTTGCGACGTGGGGCTAAAGCGGCAGGAGGTGCTGCGGGAATTCCAAGATCAACCATGTCGCTATTCTGCCCTAAGTGCGGCCTGAAGCGCTAAAGATTCAGATTAACTGGATTAATAATGTCTGCCACAAGGAGCATGACGGTCAGCACTGCCAATAAAACAAAGACCACCATCGTAATTGGCGTGAGCACTGTTACATCGATTGCCTTAGGTCTTGGCTTGCCGCGCAAGCGAGCCAAAAACGCCCTGATTTCATCGGCAATCGCAACTGCCATATGGCCACCATCGAGCGGCAAGATTGGCAATAAGTTAAAGACGCCGACAAAGAAATTAAGACTGGCCACAATTAGCAAGAAGGCCCCGATGCGTTCTGACCAAGTCATTTGGTCAGATGAAGTTACTTGCCCAGAAACAGCGGCCACGCCAACGATGCCTATTAAGCCATCGGCATCGCGTTCTTCACCTTGAAACGTTTGACCCCAGAGAGCTGGAATTTTGGCGGGTAGCGCAACTAAAGATTTCACACTGGAAACTAAGAACTCTTTACTTAGCGAAATAGAATCTTTAGTAGCTTTAATTGGATCACTTCGCACATTTGCTACTTCATTAATGATGCCGAGAATGCCGCGCACTTCGCCGTTAACTTCGCGCTTAACTGGCGTTGCGCTAATTGTGATCTTTTCACCATCACGATAAATAGAAAGCGTTAACTCTTTGCCCGCTGAGTCGCGGATTACCTGAACATCATCTGCCCAATTCTCAACTGGCTGGTTATTAATTGCCATAATGTAATCGCCAGCTTTAATGCCGGCCGCTTTTGCTGGAGATGGAATCGACGCGCTGGTACATGCTTCAGTGCTAATCGGAATACAATCAGAAACTTGGGCTACTTGCGGGGTAATTCGATTAGTACCAATGCCAATAAACAGGATAAGCAAAATAACGAAACCTAAAACAAAATGTAGAAAAGAGCCAGCGCCAAGTACGATCAATTTGCGCCCGGAAGATGCCTTGATAAAAGCGCGATCTTCTTCGCCCAGATCCATCTCGTCGCGAACTGTCATACCCGA
>CAJAFH010000270.1 GCA_903939005.1 uncultured Actinomycetes bacterium
ACTTGAACCAAAGTTAAGCCTTCAGCCGGGAAAACCATTGACTCAGAAATACGCTCTCGGTTAGCTAGCATTTCAGCAATCCAGCTTGGTTCAAAGCGGCCTTCGGCAACGCAAACGGCAGAGCCGACTAAATTGCGAACCATGGAATAACAGAATGCATCGGCCACAACTTGGGCTACTAATAAGCCGTCGGCTTTGCGTTCCCAGTGGAATGTCTCAAGCGTGCGAATAGTTGTGGCGCCTTCGCGAAATTTACAGAAAGCTGCAAAATCATGTTCACCTAATAACAGCGCGCTAGCTTCATTTAAGCGAGCTAGATCTAACGGGCGATACCAACTGGCTCGGTCGTAACGATCAAGTGGATTAATTGCTTTGTTCGCATCAACTATTTGATATTTGTAATGGCGGCGCAACGCTGAAAAGCGGGCGTGGAAACCTTCGGGTGCGACTTCAATTTCCAGAACTCGCAAATCAATATCGAGTAAGCGGTTCAAGCGGTATGCCAGATCAGAGAGATCTGTGCTTTCCGGGACATCAATATGAATTATTTGCGCTGTGGCATGAACGCCGGCATCGGTACGACCAGCCACAATGCTTTCGCATTGATGGCGAACAATGGTTGCAAAAGCCTTTTCAAATTCTTCTTGCGCGGTGCGGCGATCTGGTTGTTTTGCCCAGCCGGAAAAGTTTGTACCGTCGTAAGCAAGTTTGATCTTTAAACGAAGAAACCCACCCTCAGGAAAGAGAGTGGGTTCCGACATTTGAGTTGAAAACTAAGTTTTAAAGGCTTAGTTATCTTTCTCAGTTAATACTTCGATGACTGCCATAGGCGCATTGTCACCCTTGCGTGGACCGACTTTGGTGATACGTGTGTAGCCACCGTTGCGGGTAGCAAAACGTGGACCAATTTCAGTGAAGAGATGATGTACAACGCCCTTGTTAGCAATAGTTGCTAGAACGCGACGACGAGCATCGAGGTCACCCTTCTTTGCAAAAGTAATTAGCTTCTCGGCCAATGGACGAAGACGCTTTGCCTTTGCTTCAGTTGTAGTGATCTTGCCGTGCTCAAATAGCTGCTCTGCAAGAGTTCCTAGAATATGGCGCTCGTGTGATGGGCCACTGCCCAAGCGAGGACCTTTAGTTGGTTTTGGCATTTTTTCTCCTAGGCCTGATCTGCTTCAACGAAATCATCGTCAACAGATGCGTTGTAGTTCTGGTGCTTAGTTGGATCGAAACCAGCTGGGCTATCCTTTAGAGACATTCCCATTGAGACCAACTTTGCCTTGACCTCATCGATTGACTTTGAACCAAAGTTACGGATATCTAGTAGATCAGCTTCTGAGCGATTTACTAGTTCACCAACTGTGTGAATGCCTTCGCGCTTCAAGCAGTTGTATGAGCGAACTGTTAGATCTAGATCTTCGATTGGAAGTGCTAAGTCAGCGGCAAGAGCTGCATCCATAACAGATGGCCCCATTTCGATTCCTTCAGCATCTAGATTCAATTCGCGTGCAAGACCGAATAGCTCAACCAAAGTCTTACCAGCTGATGCAACTGCATCGCGTGGCTTCATTGATGGCTTAGCTTCAACATCGATTACTAAACGATCGAAGTCGGTGCGCTGCTCAACACGAGTAGCTTCAACTTTGTAAGTAACTTTCAAAACAGGTGAGTAGATGGAGTCAACCGGAATTCGGCCAATCTCTGCTCCAGCTTGCTTGTTCTGAACTGCAGTTACATAACCGCGACCGCGCTCGACTGTTAGTTCGATTTCGAG
>CAJAFH010000271.1 GCA_903939005.1 uncultured Actinomycetes bacterium
AACATGGCGGCAACGCGTTCTTCAAGTGAGTTAACCGTTGGATCATCGCCATAGACATCATCGCCAACCGGGGCGCTAGCAATTGCTTCGCGCATTGCAGCCGATGGGGCAGTGACGGTATCTGAACGAAGGTCAACTCTCATGCGGTAAGTCTCTCACGCTTCTTTGAGAACTATTAAATACATTGCAGTCACAACTAAAATTCCACCGAGTGCCTCTTGGAAAGATAAGCGCTCTCCTCCGAAGATCACGGCAAATATGGCTGCAAAAACTACTTCCATAGTCAGGATCACTGCCACTTTAGTTGCCGACATATGAGCCTGCGACCAGGTTTGCACAATAAAAGCAATCGCAGTTGCAAAGACTGCGGTGAAAATTACTACGCCCCAAACGCCATTATCGGGCGGTAATGAATAACCTTCAAATGCGGATGCAACTCCGGTCATGATGGCGCACATCATTAACTGCGTAATTGTCATGGCATAAACATCGCGACCAGATGACCACTTACTTAGCGCAGTGATGTGAGCGGCAAATGCGATGGCACTGAAGAAAACCATTAGCTCGCCAAAACCTACCGACCAACCTTGCAACGAGAGTAGGGCTAAACCAATAGTGGCCATAAGAACATATAGCCAGGTGGTCTTTGAAATTCGATCTTTGAAGATTACGGCGGCAAATAGCGGGGTCAGGATTACGTATAGACCAGTTACGAAACCAGTAATTGCTGCGCCAGTATTGGCTAAGCCGATAGTTTGAAAGATGTAGCCGCCGCCAAGAAAGAAGCCAGCGCCAAAGCCACGCAAAAGTAAATCCTTGTTGAAGTGCTTTATGACTTGTGGACGAATCAAAATCATTACTAAGACAGCTAGAACGAAACGGGTAAAAAGGAAATTGTTAACGCTTTGGCGTTCAATCGCCGACTTCATAATTACAAATGAGAGCCCCCAGGCAGCCGAGACAGTCAACAACGCCCAAGGCGCTAGTTTCAATTGCAGATTATGACGCGCGTTCATCCACGCATCTTCTTTAGCATCTCAATCTCTTTGCCGTGCTCGGGTTCCATGCCTGGAGTTTCTAGAACCATTGGTACATTTTTCATAACCGGGTGATCGAGCATCTCCTGGAAAGCAGCCAATCCAATATGGCCTTCGCCGATATTTTGATGACGATCTTTAAGAGCACCGCAAACATCCATTGAATCATTAGCGTGAACAAGTTGGAAACGTTCGGCACCAGCGATTTCGATTAAGAGATCAATAGTTTCAGTCATGCCACCTTTTTTAGCGATGTCATGGCCAGCTGCAAATACGTGACAGGTGTCGAGACAAATGCCGACCTTTGGGTGATATTCCAAAGCTTTCAAATAATTAGTTAGATCATCTAATTTCTTAACCAGTGATTGGCCTTGCCCGGCAGTTGGTTCGAGCAGCAGCATTGGCGCATCGTCACCTAACGCATTTAGAACCGGCATCATGCCTTCGTGAATCTGTTTCCAGGCATTTTCCACATTATTAACGTCAACAGCTGAACCGGTATGAATAACTACGCCAAGTGCGCCAATTTCAGCACCGCGCTTTAGTGAGTAAGCCGTAGAAGCAACTGAATTTTCGTAAGTACCAACGGTAGGTGAACCCAAGTTAATTAAGAATGGCGCGTGTACGTAGGTGAGAATGTCTAGTGCGACAGCTTTACTGCGAAATTCTTCATCAGCTACTGGATTGCTTTCCGGCATGGCCCAACCGCGTGGGTTAGATGCGAAAACTTGAATTACTTCAGCGCCAGTTAGCTCGGCATAAGCGATTGAACGCTTGGCCATTCCACCTGAAGTGGGGGTGTGGGCACCAAGCCGTGGACCTTTAATTTTCGCTTTAGACATTTGGCTAGCCTACTGTGATGGTC
>CAJAFH010000272.1 GCA_903939005.1 uncultured Actinomycetes bacterium
ACACATTCTGCAAAAAATTTCGACATCGGCCTCGACGTAAGGAGCAAATAACTATGTTGTTAACTGTAGATGTTGGTAACACCAATACCGTGCTGGGAATATTCGAAGGTGAGAATTTAACCCAGTCATGGCGAGTAAAGACTGATCCACGTAACACAGCCGATGAACTTTGGTTGCAATACGAAGCGTTGGTCTCGGAGTACGACTTAACTGGTTTAGCAATTTGCAGCACTGTGCCTGCAACCTTGCGCGAGCTACGTCGCATGATCGCTGATTACTTTGAAGATGTACCAACTACCATCGTTGAGCCAGGCATTAAGACAGGCGTTCCGTTATTGGTCGATAATCCAAAAGAAATTGGCGCTGACCGAATTGTTAATACCTTAGCCGCTCATACTTTATTTGGTGGCCCAGCGATTGTGGTTGATTTTGGAACTTCGACAAATTTTGATGTGGTTTCACCAACCGGTGAGTTTTTAGGTGGCGCACTCGCACCTGGTATTGAAATTTCAGTAGAGGCACTTGCTGCCCGAGCGGCACAGCTTCGTAAAGTTGAATTAGTGCTACCTAAATCAGTAATTGGCAAAAATACGGTTGAAGCACTTCAATCTGGAACAATCTATGGTTTTGCTGGCCAAGTTGATGGTTTGGTAAATCGCATAACCGAAGAACTCGCACAGAGCTACAGTGATACGCCAACTGTTGTTGCTACCGGCGGCCTGGCGCCCTTGATTTTGGGCGTTTCGGAGACGATTGATGAACACGAACCAGATCTAACGTTGATCGGTTTGCGTCTGATTCACGAGCGCAATCAGTAGCAGTTAGACTGCACTTCTTATGAGCGAGCAGACTCCAACAATCGGTGATGACCTTCCCGAGCAACTACGGATCAGACGCGAGAAGCGGGCTGACTTAATTGCCCAGGGCATCGAGCCGTATCCAGTTGCCGTAGCTCGCACGAAAACATTGGGCGAAGTTCGCACTAAATACCAAGGGCTTGAGACCGATACCGCAACAGGTGATATCGAGAGCTTGACCGGTCGCATTATTTTTAAGCGCGATACTGGAAAATTGTGTTTTGCCACTTTGCGCGAAGGTGATGGCACTGAATTACAAGCTATGTTCTCACTCGACAAAGTTGGCGAAGATTCAATCACTGCCTGGAAATCTCAAGTCGATCTAGGTGACATTGTTAGCGTGACTGGCGAAATCATTACTTCAAAGCGCGGCGAACTCTCGATCTTGGCAAACTCATGGCAACTTGCTTCAAAGTCATTGCGCCCGCTACCTAATGAACATAATCCGCTCTCTGAGGAAACTCGAGTTCGCATGCGTTATGTAGATTTAATTGTGCGCCCTGAAGCACGAGTAACTGCCCGCATGCGACCTACGGTCATGCGTTCGTTGCGTCAAACTTTTCACGAATTGGATTTCATTGAAGTAGAAACCCCAATGTTGCAGGTGCAACATGGTGGCGCAGCTGCTCGCCCATTTAAATCTTTCAGCAATGCCTATGACATGGATCTTTTCTTACGTATCGCACCCGAACTATTCCTAAAGCGTTGCGTTGTAGGTGGCATCGAGCGAGTATTTGAAATCAACCGAAACTTCCGTAATGAAGGTGCCGACTCTTCACACTCACCAGAATTTGCAATGATCGAGAGCTATCAGTCATATGGTGACTGGCGTTCAATCGCCGAGTTAACGCAGCAGCTAATTCAAAACGCTGCCATGGCTGTGGCAGGCTCATTAGTAGTTACTCATCAAGATGGCCGCCAAATAGATTTCAGCGGAAAATGGCGTGAGATATCGCTATATGAAGCGATTTCTGAAGGCGCGGGCGAGACCGTAACTGCGCTAACTCCAATGGATGATCTAAAGCGCATCGCAACTAAGTTAGGCATGAAAGTCGATCCGGCCTGGATTGCCGGCAAGTTAGCTGAAGAAATTTTTGAGCATGTTGCTAAAGATCAATTAATTGAACCAACTTTCGTAATGGGTTTCCCAGTTGATACTTCACCGCTAGTTCGTGCTCATCGCGAAACTCCTGGCGTTGCTGAAAAATGGGATCTCTACGTTGAAGGATTTGAATTGGCAACTGGTTACTCCGAACTTATCGACCCAGTTATTCAACGCGATCGTTTAGTTGAACAAGCTCGCCTTGGCGCTAAGGGCGATGTTGAAGCGATGCAGGTTGATGAAGATTTCTTGCGTGCAATGGAATTTGGAATGCCACCAATGGGTGGAATGGGTATGGGCGTTGATCGATTGCTAATGGCACTTACTGGTCTCGGAATTCGTGAAACAATTTTGTTCCCATTGGTTAAGCCGGAGATTGAGTAATGATCGAAGTTCGGCCAGCTCGCACAAGTGACATTAAAGCAATCCACAAGTTAATTGTGGATTTTGCTTCCGGTGGCCGCATGCTACAAAAAGAGACAGTGACACTTTACGAAAGCGTGCAAGAATTCGTGGTCGCTGTTGAAGATGGCCAAGTAGTTGGTTGCGGTGCACTGCATGTGCTCTGGGAAGATTTAGCTGAAGTTCGCTCGGTTGCAATTACTGAAACTTTGCGCGGTAACGGAATTGGCAATCAAATTCTGGAACGAATTATTGATCGTGCCCGCGAACTCGGTCTATCTCGAATTTTCTGTTTAACATTTGAAACTAAATTCTTTGGCCGACATGGTTTTGAAGAAATTCAAGGAACCCCAGTTGAGCCCGAGGTTTACACACAATTGCTTAAGTCATATGACTCCGGTGTGGCTGAATTCCTCGACCTAGAATCAGTAAAGCCAAACACTTTGGGCAATACCCGAATGCTTAAAGTTCTCTAAGACGACCCATAGTTTCGACCCGCCAGGGCATAAAATGGGGTTCAACCTGGTTATAACTGGCATATCTAGTGGTTTTTCTCAGCATAAAACCCACCTCGCGAGCTGGCCCCCTCGGGTATTAGGCTTAGCAAGATACGAATAGAAGGAGTACCGCCCATGTTTGAGCGTTTTACCGACCGTGCCCGCCGGGTTGTTGTTCTAGCCCAAGAAGAAGCACGCATGCTCAATCACAACTACATCGGCACCGAGCACATTCTGCTTGGCCTGATTCATGAAGGCGAAGGCGTCGCTGCTAAAGCGATGGAAGGCATGGGCATTTCACTCGAAGCCGTGCGCGCACAAGTTGAAGAAATTATTGGACAAGGTCAGCAAGCACCAAGTGGTCATATTCCATTCACGCCACGTGCCAAGAAAGTTCTAGAACTTTCACTTCGCGAAGCGTTGCAACTTGGACACAACTACATCGGTACTGAACATATTTTGCTGGGCTTAATTCGCGAAGGCGAAGGCGTTGCTGCCCAGGTATTAGTAAAACTCGGCGCTGATTTAAATCGGGTTCGTCAACAAGTTATTCAATTACTTTCTGGCTACCAAGGAAAAGAAGCAGTTGCTTCAAATGGTCCAGCCGAAGGAACTCCTTCGACTTCATTAGTACTTGATCAATTCGGTCGCAATTTAACTCAAGCTGCCCGCGAAGGAAAACTTGATCCAGTAATCGGTCGCGAGATAGAAATCGAACGCGTTATGCAAGTTCTTTCTCGTCGTACC
Organism: uncultured Actinomycetes bacterium; assembly: GCA_903939005.1. Lineage (GTDB taxonomy): Bacteria > Actinomycetota > Actinomycetes > Nanopelagicales > Nanopelagicaceae > Planktophila. The sequence goes on from CAJAFH010000272.1 coordinate 3,606, forward strand.
AAAAATAATCCAGTATTAATTGGCGAACCAGGCGTTGGTAAAACTGCAGTTGTTGAAGGTTTGGCGCAAGCAATTGTTAAGAACGATGTCCCTGAAACTCTTAAGGATAAACAGCTTTATTCACTTGATTTAGGCGCACTGGTCGCCGGCTCTCGTTACCGTGGTGATTTCGAAGAGCGCTTGAAGAAAGTACTTAAAGAGATTAAAACTCGCGGCGACATCATTCTCTTCATCGATGAAATTCATACATTGGTTGGCGCTGGCGCAGCTGAAGGTGCAATTGATGCAGCTAGCATTTTGAAGCCAATGCTTGCTCGTGGTGAGCTCCAGACAATCGGCGCAACTACCCTTGATGAATATCGCAAGCACCTTGAAAAAGATGCAGCGCTAGAACGTCGCTTCCAACCAATCCAAGTTAAAGAGCCATCTGTAGCTCATACAATTGAAATTCTTAAAGGACTGCGCGATCGCTACGAAACTCATCACCGCGTTTCGATTACCGACGGCGCGCTAGCGGCTGCTGCGAATATGGCTGATCGCTATGTTTCAGATCGTTTCTTGCCAGATAAAGCAATCGATTTAATTGATGAAGCTGGTTCACGTTTGCGTATTAAGCGCATGACCGCACCTGCTGAACTTCGTGAATTCGATGACAAGATCGCTGCTGCACGTAAAGAAAAAGAGTCAGCAATTGATGGTCAAGACTTCGAAAAGGCCGCATCTTTCCGCGATTTAGAAAAGACACTTTCTACCGAGAAAGCTGAAGCCGAGAAGAATTGGAAAGCAACCGATCTCGATAAGGTAACGGAAGTTGATGAAGAACTCATCGCTCAAGTTCTATCTATCGCAACTGGTATTCCAGTATTTAAATTAACTGAAGAAGAAACAGCACGCTTGTTGCGCATGGAAGATGAACTGCACAAGCGCGTTATTGGACAAGATCAAGCGATCAAGGCGTTGTCACAAGCAATTCGTCGTACTCGCGCTGGTCTTAAAGATCCAAAGCGCCCAGGTGGTTCATTTATTTTCGCTGGCCCATCAGGTGTCGGTAAGACTGAACTTTCCCGCACGCTTGCTTCATTCTTATTCGGTGATGCAGATGCGCTGATTCAACTTGATATGTCTGAGTACTCCGAGCGCCACACAGCTTCTCGCTTATTTGGTGCACCTCCCGGATATGTTGGTTATGACGAAGGTGGACAGCTAACTGAAAAAGTACGCCGTCGTCCATTCTCAGTAGTGCTATTCGATGAAATCGAAAAAGCACACCCAGATATCTTTAACTCGTTATTGCAGGTTCTTGAAGATGGTCGCCTAACTGACTCACAAGGTCGCGCAGTTGATTTCAAGAACACCGTAATCATTATGACCACCAACCTCGGAACTAAAGATATTTCTAAAGGTGCGGGTATTGGTTTTGCGAACTCATCTGATGAGCTCTCAAATTACGAGCGCATGAAGCAAAAAGTTGGCGATGAACTTAAGTCGCACTTCCGCCCAGAGTTCCTAAACCGTATTGATGACATCGTGGTATTCCATCAGCTACATAAGGATGAAATCATTCAGATCGTCGATCTCATGATTGCTTCCCTTGATGAGCGCCTAAAGGCAAAAGATATGGGTATCGAGCTAACTCAAGCAGCTAAGGATCTATTGGCTGCTCGCGGTTATGACCCACTACTTGGTGCACGCCCATTGCGTCGCACAATTCAACGCGAAATCGAAGATTCACTCTCAGAGCGCATCTTGTTTAGCGAATTGAAAGCTGGCGAAATTATTGTGGTTGATGTTGAAGGCGAAGGCGCAGATGCGAAATTCACTTTCACTGGTTCACCTAAAGCGATAACACCAGATTCACCAGAAGATTTAGCGCAAACACCTACCGCTTGATTTCCTAGTTTTTCTAACTACCTAGGCGTTTCAACGCTTCTCCGCTAACGCGGTAAACAGTCCATTCATCCATGGCGACTGCGCCTTGCGATTTATAGAACTCAATTGCTGGTGAGTTCCAGTCGAGCACCCACCATTGAAAACGACCGTATCCGCGCTCGTTACAAATAGCAGCTAAGTGCTTAAGCATTGCTAAGCCATAACCATTTCCGCGGTGCTCTGGCTTTATAAACAGATCTTCTAAATAAATGCCATGTTTGCCCTGCCAAGTTGAAAAGTTTAAGAACCAAATGGAAATTCCGATTACTTCACCATCGTGATCTGCAATTGAACAGAAAACTTTTGGCTCATCGGCAAAGAGTGCCGCACCTATCTCGGCTTCATTAGTTTCAACTTGCTCAGGAGCTTTTTCATAAAGCGCAAGATCATGAATCAACCGCATGATGGCTGGTAAATCAGCTTTAGTTGCTGGGCGAATTAACATTTTATTGGTGTGATCTCTCCGTTTTTTGCTAAATGGTTTAGGTAACCACTTTTACCAACTGCAATTTCACCTAAGTCAGAACGCCCCAAAATCAGTGCCGGCAGCGTTGATGCCGCATGGACTGCTTCGGTAATGCTCACGCCGATCTCATTTAAAGCGTGGTTAAAGGCTTTGGCCATCGTCAAAGTACTGCCCGCTAGCGAACCATTTGAGGCTAAGCGAGCCACACCATCTTTAACGGTTACTTCAAGACCTGCGATTTTGTACGTGCCATCAGTTGAACCCGCGGCCGACATTGCATCGGTAACCATCACAATACGAT
>CAJAFH010000273.1 GCA_903939005.1 uncultured Actinomycetes bacterium
ATTTCTTCAAAAACTAATGCGAATGAAACCATGTCAACATTTAGGCCGCCGTACTCTTCTGGAATTGTCATTCCGAAAAGACCCATCTCGGCCATGGTCGCAACTATCTCAGTTGGGTAGATGCCTTCTTTTTCATACTGGTTAGCAACAGGCTTGATTTCTTTCTCGACAAATTCGCGTAGCACTTTTTTAAATGCTAATTGCTCATCGTTTAAGTTGAAATCCATTTTTAGCTCCTAGTTCTAACTTAACCAAATACCGGAAGTGCGCGACCATCAGATAACTCTTGCCAAGAAAGCTCAACTACTTGATCACAAGCGGGGCTCTCGATACCGACAAGTCTAGTTAGCATGATTACCTTTTCGCTCAGCAGAACGCGAGCAATTACATATGGTGGAACAAACCCCTCAGTAGGTGCGCGATGCACAGTGGTCCAGGAATCTACGGTGCCTTGACCGCTTACTTCACGCCATGTCAGATTCTCGGTCGCACAAGAAATGCAGATCGCGCGTGGGTACCACTGGTGCTGATCACAAGTTGAGCAGTATTGAATTACCAATTTTCGCTCTCGGGTAGCGGCCCAGAAAGGCGCACTGATTGCATCTTCATGAGGCAAGTATGGAAACATCAATTTGCCCCCAGAATCACAGTGGCATTTGTCGAAAGAATTCCGCCGGTGCCATGGGCTACTGCTAACTTCGCATTGGCCACTTGGCGATCGCCACATTCACCACGCAACTGTCGTACTGCTTCGATCAATAACAAAATTCCATACTGGCCAGGGTGACAGTAAGAAAGTCCCCCACCATTGGTATTTAATGGAAATGTTCCACCTGGTCTGGTTTTTCCATCAAGTACAAATTCTGCGCCTTCACCTTTGCCGGCAAATCCCAAACCTTCCAACGAAAGCAGCGTCGTAATTGTGAATGAATCATAAAGTTCGACGACATCAATATCTGAGCGCGATACGCCAGCCATTGCAAATGCAATGTCACCGCTTTGCTTGGCACCAGTTACTCGCAAATCGCGATGAGTTGTCATTGAAGTATTAGTAGTTGATTCACCAAAACCTAGAATTGAAACTGGCTTGCTCTTTAAGCCCTTAGCAATCTCAGAGTTGGTGATGATTATTGCGCCACCACCATCGGTGACTAAACAACAGTCACTTGCCTGCAAAGGCGATGACATCATGTCCGCACTTTCTAACTCGGCAACCGTTAGTGATGCAGTTCCATAGCGATAGGCCTTTGGATTTAACAGTGCCCACTCGCGCGCGCTAATTGCAATTTCAGAAAGGGCGGCGCGACCATTTGGAAAATCATGAATATAACGTTGAGCTGCCATGGCGTAATAACTAAGTGGAAACAATGGGCCATAGGCAGTTTCGAATTGTGCTTCAGGTGTGTGATGTTCTACGACTCCACCAAGAGAACGAGATTTAGCTGACCGTTGGTTTGAAGCAAATGAAATCACAACTACGTTGCATTGACCACTGGCAACTGCGTGATATGCCCGGGCCACATACATTTCAAAAGAACTGCCGCCAGCAAAAGTTGAATCGGTAAATTTAGGTTCGATACCCAAGTAATCAGCTAGCGAACTAGCCGAAAAGCGCGAGATCGCATTAGTTGCAATGCCATCAACATCGCTGATCTTTAAGCCGGCATCAGCTAAAGCTCGCGAAACCGCTTGTGCTTGTAGTTCCAGAATTGATTTATTGGTGACACCCAAATCGCACTCTGCAGCACCAACAATTACTGGGGTTTTCATCTTTAACGCCAAAGTACCTTTGCAGTAATTGGCGTAACTGCTGGGCGTAGAACCGCACCGCTGGCATCGACCACGTCAATCTTTAGCGATAGTGATACGCCTGCACCGCTGACTTCAGTGACCTCACCGCTTACTTGCACTTGTTCTTCAGCGAATACTAAGCCGGCATAACGAAAATCTAACTCAGCAATAAAGGCGCTCTCGCCTAGCCAATCTTGAATAGCTTGCACGACATAAGCACCAAATACTTGGCCATCTACTACCGGCGCTGCTAATCCTTTCGACTTTAGATAATCATGGTCGTAATGCAGACGGTGCCAATCCCAGGTTGCCCCAGCGTAGGCAATCATTGAAGTTAGAGTGCAATGTTTAGTCAGTACTGGAACTTGATCGCCAACTTTGACATTTTTCATTAGTTAGCCTCCAATGCAATCCAAATTAAGGATTCAGTATTGGTTGCTAAAAGCTCATTATGTTGATTGCGATAAGTAGCGGTGCTAAACATGGTTGCCATCGCTATGCCTTTGGAATTAACGCGTTCAGATATCTCATCGATTTTCCAAGTCACGTGCAAAACATCTGTGGCGTGAACGTATTGGTGGAACTTATAGCTGTTGCCACCACGTAATAATTTAGTGTTTGGTATTTCGATATCCCAGAAGTGGCCGGCGTAGCCATCTTCATTCATGGGCAAATTGGCATATTGATTGGTATCGCAAATTAAAGTAAGTGGCGCTATTTCGCGAGCTGCATACATTGGGTTGTGATCTTCAACTGCTAGCGCGAAATATCGACCGGATGCAGTACCAAATGGTTCTGGTGCGATGTAGGTACGTTCAGTACCAACCATTGCTCTGATTGCATCAGTTAACAAGGTCATGGCAATACTGCTAACGGAAATACTTCGAGCAAGAATTCAGGGCGCAATAGTGAATGACAGAGCGCACCAGTTGAAGATGGCCAAGGCTTAGTGAGTAAGTTCTCGCGCACCTTTGCAACACCGCGATA
>CAJAFH010000274.1 GCA_903939005.1 uncultured Actinomycetes bacterium
GGTTTCAGCACAACTTCACATTGCCCGCTTTGTTGATATGCCGCTAAATAGTGGAATGCAAGATTTCACCCAACAACGCGAACCTGACGAAAACTAATCTCCTAAATATTATTTAGCTGCGCTTCGTGCGCGATCTGCCATATAAATTCCGGCGATCACAATTACTCCACCAAACAATTGAAGTACTGTCCAAGATTCGTTAAACCAGAACCAAGCAACAGCGCCGGCAAAAATTGGTTCTAGCATTCCAAAAGCACTGGTAGTTGATGCGGAAAGATTGCGCAAACCATTTAATGTAAACAAGTATGGAACTACAGTGCCAATTAAAACTACATAAAGAATTAGCACCCAACCCGGAGCGCTATAACCATCAAGTGCGCCTTCTAATGGAATTGAAACGGTAAATACGTCAAACGGGAAAGTCCAGATCGGCATCAACAATGACCAAGTAAGGGCTGCGAATCCAAAGCCCCACATTGTGACTGATTGAATATCGCGATGCGCAGTGATTCCTTCGCCAGCTAGAAAGAAGAAAGCCAGTGCAAATGCCGCGCCCAGGGCGGCAAGCACACCAATTCCATCGAGAGTTAGACCTTGCCAAACTTGGGCAACAAATGCCAAGCCAAGTAGCGCTAAGAAGAGCGCGGCCCACATTTCATTAGGCACATGCTTCTTGCGCACATAGCGCAGGTAAAGCACAATCCAGACTGGCGCAGTGAATTCAATGAGTAGGGCGATACTCACGTGCATGCGGGAAATAGCCAAGAAATAGGCACCATTTACTGCAGCGATACCGATAGCGCCAAGTGCTGCCAAACGGGGAACTTCGCGTTTAGTAATACGTAAAGTTTTTGGTGCGCGCCAAGCGATATAGGCCGCGAGAATAATGAAAGTTAAAATTGAACGAACTTGGGCTAATCGCCAGGCCGAAATGTAGTCATTCAGCAGCAACTTTGAAGCGATACCGTTTGAAGCGAACATGATCGCAGCAAGTGTTAACAGGATCTCACTACGGCGCGCTTTGAACATCTCGCAAGGGTAACCGATTGGCTACTCTTGCGAGCGTTTAGAAGGCTGCGTCTGAGATATTCATGATCGAATTGTCGGTTGCTTCAACAATTTTGCGATCTGCGGTGATGTGCGGCAAGTAATTGGTTACAAAGAACTTCGCTGAAGCGATCTTGCCGTTATAGAACTCAAGATCCTTACCAGCGTTTGGAATCTTTTCTAGTGCGATATCAGCCTGACGCAATAGTAACCAAGCAGTAATGATGTCGCCGACGGCCATCAAACAGCGTGAAGTATTTAAACCTACGGTGTAAATCTTCTCGGGATCTGTTTGTGATTCCATTGCGTGAGCAACCAAAGTTGCGGTGATCCCATTTAAATCACCAAGTGCCTTTAAAAGCATTTCTTTCTCAGCAGCATGTGCGCCACCAGTTTCGGCAAATGTTTTAATTTCTTTGCCAAGTAAGCCAATTGCGCGGCCACCATCTTTAACAATTTTACGGAAGAAGAAATCAAGACCCTGAATGGCAGTTGTGCCTTCATACAAAGTATCAATCTTGGCATCGCGCACATATTGCTCAAGTGGCCAATCACGAGTAAAGCCAGCGCCACCAAATGTTTGTAGTGATTCGGTTCCAAGCAGGGTCCATGATTTTTCAGAACCGTAACCCTTAACAATCGGAAGCAATAAATCATTAAGTGCTTCCATGTCTTTGATGCGATCAGAATCGCCGGCCTTGATGGCAA
>CAJAFH010000275.1 GCA_903939005.1 uncultured Actinomycetes bacterium
ACTGGGAAAACTTCCGTTACGTATGGCCCAAAGCGACCGCTCTTTGCAATGATCGGCAAATTAGTTGCTGGATCAATTCCTAAATCACGTTCACCTGATGGGGCAGCAAGTAGTTCGATGGCTTTTGCCAAAGTTAACTCATCTGGTGCTAAGGACTCTGGAACGTTAGCTAATTTGCGAGTATCGCCTTCACCCTCTTGCAGGTAGGCACCATAGCGACCAACTCGAATTTCAATCTCAGGTGACAAGCGCATGGTGTTAACTTCACGTGCATCGATTGCGCCTAAGTCAGCTGATAGTTCATTTAAACCAGGTTCACCATCGTGGCCATAGAAGAAATCACGTAACCAATCAACGCGCTTTGCTTGACCACTTGCGATCTTGTCGAGATCTTCTTCCATGCTGGCGGTAAATTCGTAATCAACTAATTTTGTGAAGTGTGTTTCGAGCAAGCCAGTTACTGAAAAAGCTAAGAAAGTAGGCACTAAAGCTCGTCCACGCTTTGAAACATAACCACGATCTTGAATCGTTGCAATAATTGAAGCAAATGTTGAAGGTCGGCCAATACCTAGTTCTTCTAGCTTCTTAACTAGCGTTGGTTCGGTATAACGAGCAGGCGGTTTAGTTTCGTGCCCTTCGCAACTGTATTCCTCAACTTTTACGCTCTGCCCAACGTTCATGGCTGGCAAGCGCTTGTCTTCTGATTCTTCGCCCTCTTTTTCGTCAGCTAAATCATCGTAAGCAGCTAGAAAGCCTGGGAAAGTTATTACCGAACCATTAGCGCGGAAAATAGTTTCGCGGCTATCGCTAGTTTTTACATCAAAGTCAACGCGCATCTGCATCTTCTTAGCATCAGCCATTTGTGATGCGACTGTGCGTTTCCAGATTAAGTCATACAGCGCAAACTCATCGCGCGAAAGTTCTGGTGCTAATTCACCCGGAGTTTTGAAACTTTCACCAGCTGGGCGAATCGCTTCGTGCGCTTCTTGGGCATTTTTTGTTTTGCCAACATAAACGCGTGGCGCTTCAGCAACATGATCGGCGCCATAAAGTGCTTTAGCTGATTCGCGTGCTGCTGTGATTGCTTGCGCTGACAGATTTACCGAGTCGGTACGCATATAAGTGATGTAGCCGTTTTCATATAAACGTTGTGCGATACGCATTGTGATCTGCGCTCCCCAACCTAATCGGCTACCTGCATCTTGTTGCATGGTTGAAGTTGTAAATGGTGGCTTTGGTCGTTCAGTACGAGGAGATTCCTCCATCGATTTAACAACCAGTGGCGCTGCTTTAAGAGCTGCAACCAAAGATCTAGCAGCGCTTTCATCAAGTAACAAAATGTTGGCTAGTGATTTTTCTTTTACTGCGCCATCGGCACCGAAATCAGCAGTTGTTGCAACTCGCTTGCCATCAACACTAAGCAGGCGGGCGTTAAAGCCTAATTCGCACTTGGCAGTTAAGTCCCACCAAGCTGAAGAAATAAAGGCCATTCGTTCGCGTTCTTTTTCAACGATTAACCGAGTAGCCACAGATTGCACGCGGCCAGCAGAAATGCGTGGCATAACTTTTTTCCAGAGAACTGGAGATAAGCGATAACCAAATAGTCGATCTAGCACTCGACGGGTTTCCTGCGCATCAATTAAGTCATAATCAAGATCGCGGGTATTTTCTACTGCACTTTGGATTGCCTCTTTGGTAATTTCATTGAAAACCATGCGCTTAATCGGAATCTTTGGCTCAAGCACTTCAACTAAGTGCCAGGCAATAGCTTCACCTTCGCGGTCTTCATCGGTTGCCAGAATTAGCTCTTCGGCATCTTTCATCAACGCCTTAAGTTCAGCAACTTTCGCTTTTTTATCTGGGTTAATTACATAAAGCGGAGCAAAATCTTCTTCAATATTTACGCCTTCTTTAGCCCAGGCAATCTTTTTATACTCCTTAGGAATATCGGCTGCGCGCTGAGGTAGATCGCGAATATGGCCGACGCTAGCCTCGACGATGTAATCATCGCCAAGGTAGCCGCCAATTTTGCGTGCTTTAGCTGGTGATTCAACAATCACTAGCTTCTTCAATACACGCGCCATTAATTTCCTAAGTTAGCTCTGGGGAAAAGCTGAAGTTAAAGAATTGGTATTAGTAAGTAATCGAAGTCGATTGACGACGATTACGAACTAGAGCTGCAACAATTACAAGCGTTGCGACAATACCAATCAGGGTGCTGGTGCTTTCGCGACCACCAAGTGCCATACCAACAATTGCTGGTGTAATTAATAGACCAACCAAGTTCATAACTTTGATCAGTGGATTAATTGCAGGGCCAGCAGTGTCTTTGAATGGATCGCCAACGGTGTCACCAACGATGGTTGCGGTGTGTGCATCTGAGCCCTTACCGCCGTAATTACCATCTTCAACCATCTTCTTAGCGTTATCCCAAGCTCCGCCTGAGTTAGATAAGAAAACAGCCATCAGTGTTCCGGTACCAATTGCACCAGCTAAGTAAGCGCCAAGTGCGCCTACGCCAAGACCGAAACCAACTGCGATTGGTGCCATAACAGCAAGCAATCCAGGAGTTACAAGTTCACGAAGTGAATCACGAGTACAAATATCAACTACGCGACCGTATTCAGGCTTTTCAGTACCCTTCATAATTCCTGGGTGTAGTTTGAATTGGTTACGAACTTCCATAACTACCGCACCAGCTGCGCGAGATACTGCATTGACTGCTAGACCTGAGAACAGGAATACCACTGCAGCACCAATAATTAGACCTACCAAGTTGCGTGGATCTGCAACATCGAGAATGCCTTTATATTGCAGATTTGTAAGTAGATCTACAGTTGTGTTGCCAGCTTCAGATACTGCCAACTTAATTGCATCAGTAAAGGCACCGAATAGCGCAGTTGCTGCAAGTACTGCAGTTGCGATCGCGATTCCCTTAGTAATTGCCTTTGTCGTGTTTCCAACTGCATCAAGTGAAGTAAGAATCTGTGCGCCTTCGCCCTTAACATCGCCAGACATTTCAGCAATGCCTTGTGCGTTATCTGAGATCGGACCGAAGGTATCCATTGCCACGATTACACCAACAGTTGTTAGCAAACCAGTTCCGGCCAAAGCGATCGCAAGAAGTGACAGCACGATTGAACCGCCGCCTAACATGAAAGCACCGAATACTGCAGCTGCGATTAGCAACGCACTGTAAACAGCTGACTCGAAACCAATCGAAATACCAGCCAAAATAACGGTTGCAGCGCCTGTTTGTGATGAGGCAGCAACGTCATTAACTGGACGCTTTCCAACTTCAGTGAAGTAGCCAGTTAGTAATTGAATTGCAGCAGCTAAACCGATACCGATTAGAACTGCGCCAATTGCCAAGATACGAGGGTTGGTGTTACCGAATGATTCAATTTGTTCTGTGGTTAAACCAAGAAGACCACTGAAGCTATCTGGCAAATAAGTAAATGTTGCAAGCGCTGTAAGCACTGCGCTGATGATTGCAGATAAGAAGAATGAGCGGTTGATTGCAGTCATTGCGTTCTTATCTGATGCGCGCAAGCGAGTAAGGAAGATTCCGATTACTGCAGTGACGATACCGATTGCAGGAACGATCAATGGATAAACCAAACCGGCGTTACCGAATCCGGCTTTTCCAAGAATTAGTGCAGCAACAAGTGTTACGGCATAAGACTCGAATAAGTCAGCGGCCATACCAGCACAGTCACCAACATTGTCGCCTACGTTATCTGCAATAGTTGCAGGGTTACGTGGGTCATCTTCTGGAATACCTTTTTCAACTTTACCTACTAGGTCAGCTCCAACGTCAGCTGCCTTTGTGAAGATACCGCCGCCAACGCGCATAAACATCGCGAGCATTGCAGCACCAAAACCAAAACCTTCCAGAACTGCTGGGGCTTGTTCGCGGTAAATAATCACAACAAGTGATGCGCCAACTAAACCAAGGCCAACTGTTGTCATGCCAACAACACCACCGGTGCGGAACGCAATCTGCACTGCGCGCTCGGCATTCTTCTGACGAGCAGCTTCGGCAACGCGCACATTTGCGCGAACCGCTAGCCACATACCGTTGTATCCAACTAGCGCACTAAAGGCTGCGCCAAGTAAGAAGAAGATTGAGCGACCGATACGAATATCAGTATCTCCTGGGAGTATGAAAAGTAGAACGAAAACAATCGCTACGAAGTAGGAAAGGGTGCGGAACTGTCGAGCTAAATAAGCTGCGGCTCCTTCTTGTACTGCACCTGCGATTTCCTTCATCTTTTCGGTGCCTTCACCCTGTGCCAAAACTTGAGCACGAAGCGCATATGCGATTCCAAGTGCCACAAGTGAGATGGCTAGAACTACATATACATAGGTGAGGTTATTTCCGGTTACTTGCACGAGTGAGGCATTTGCCCGCATCTTGTCTCCTCCGTTGGAGAGTCAGGGGGCGCTGATTGCCCACAAAGTTGCCTGAGTTTACGCATAACCCCCTATTGATTGGCAAATACACCTATCTATTAGCGTGAGATTTACTCTACTAAGCGAAACTATTGGAACAAGGGTGGCAACCGACTAGGGTCTTTCCCTATGGATATTGGAACTCTCTTTGACCCAAATTCGATCGTGGCCGATCTGGGCTTAATTGGCATCTTGGCCATCCTTTTTGCCGAGACTGGCCTACTAGTTGGGTTGGCCTTTCCTGGTGACTCGCTACTTTTCATTGCCGGGCTGGCGGCTTCAGGTTCAGCTGCTGCACTTCTAGGCGGAGTTCAAATATCTCCGCTTGCTCTATTTATTGGCGCACCGCTAGCGGCAATCACGGGCTCGCAACTTGGACACTTCATCGGCGCTAAATATGGGCGCAAATTATTTGATCGTAAAGATGGTCGCTTCTTTACTCAAGCCAGAGTCGTGTCGACGGAAAAGTGGCTGGGTAAGTACGGGATTGGTAAAGCAATAATTTTGGCGCGCTTCATTCCATTTATTCGCACCTTGATCAACCCAATGTGCGGTGTTGTAGGTATTCCAGCTCGCAAATTTTTCTTCTGGAATGTGATCGGTGCAATTATCTGGACCGATGGCGTGATCGCACTTGGTTATATTTTGGGAAATAAACTGGAAGGTTCGGTAGATAAATATCTACTTCCAATAATTGGCTTAATTGTTATTGTTAGCTTGGCACCTATCGCACTTGAAGTTATTCGCGAAATGCGTACCAAGCGCCACTTAAGTTAATTTAAAGGCTTAAGTTAACTACAAACCCAAGTCCGCTAACTGATAAGCAGCGCGATACTCAAAGCCAGCTTCATCAATTTTTGGTTTTGCGCCGCGTTCAACAATAACTGCAACGCCTACGACAATTGCGCCAGCTTCTTGTAGCGCTTCAACTGCAGTTAATACTGAACCGCCAGTAGTC
>CAJAFH010000276.1 GCA_903939005.1 uncultured Actinomycetes bacterium
AACAGCAAAAATTGCCGACGATAAGTAAAGTCGACCAAGTAGACTTACGCACATGAATCCGCAAGAAATCAACGAATGGGTCAGCGCTGCCAAGTCGGCATTTGCAGGCGCTGGCGATCTCGATGAACTTAAAGCGGCTCGGTTAGCCCACACTGGCGATAAAGCTCCCATCTCACTTGCTAGCCGTGGGTTGGGTTCACTTTCACCGGATGAAAAAGCTTCCTTTGGAAAAATAATTGGCGATGCAAAAGCAGCGATTGCCTCGGCCTTAGCTGATGAGACTGCTCGGTTAGAGATTGCTCGTGATCAGAAGATTTTGCTCGAAGAAGTTGTAGATATAACTCTGCCAGCAAAGCTCACTCATGCTGGGGGATTGCATCCAATTACGATTATCAAAAATGACATCAGCGATTTCTTTTTAGCGCAAGGTTATTCAGTAGTTGAAGGCCCAGAACTTGAATCAAGTTGGTTGAATTTTGATGCGCTAAATATTCCAGCTGATCATCCAGCTCGCACCATGCAAGATACTTTCTTCGTTGAGCCACTTAGCGCTGGCTTGGTTTTGCGTACTCAAACATCACCATTACAGATTCGCACGATGCTTACAGATGAGCCACCGATTTACATTATTTCTCCTGGCCGCACCTTTCGTGCCGATGAACTTGATGCAACTCATAGTCCAGTTTTCCACCAAGTCGAAGGTCTAGTTGTTGATCGTGGAATTTCAATGGCGCATTTAAAAGGCACTCTCGATAATTTTGCCCGTCATATGTTTGGCCCTGATGTAACAACTCGTTTGCGCCCTTCCTTTTTCCCTTTTACCGAGCCAAGTGCTGAAGTAGATGTCTTCTTCAACGGCCGCTGGATCGAATGGGGCGGCTGCGGCATGGTTAACCCAAAAGTTCTAGCCACCTGTGGCATTGATACAACTCAGTTCAGTGGTTTCGCATTTGGCATGGGTCTTGAGCGCACATTGATGGTGCGCCATGGCATTACCGATCTGCATGAAATCGTTGAAGGCGATTTACGCTTCACTCGTCAGTTTGGAGTTGGCCTCTAATGCGAATTCCACGTTCCTGGGTCAATGACTTCGTAGATCTATCTGGCATAACCGATGAAGTAATTGCAGATGCGTTTGTTCGGGTTGGCTTTGAAGTCGAAGATATAATTAAGCAAGGTGCTGATTTGTCAGGCCCATTGGTTGTAGCTCGCGTAATTGCTATTGAAGAGTTAGCTGAGCACAAGAAGCCAATTCGCTATGTTGAATTAGATTGCAACGAGGGGCAGACCCGTTTCGTCATCTGCGGCGCCCGTAATTTCGAAGTAAATGATTTAGTTGTTGCAGCTCTGCCAGGTGCGGTATTGCCTGGAAACTTTGCAATAAGCGCACGCGAGACTTATGGCAAGACAAGTAACGGAATGATTTGTTCAGCTAAAGAACTAGGTCTAGGTGATGATCATTCCGGAATCATTGTTTTAGCTGAAGAATCAGCTGCTGTTGGGCAAGATGCGATCGAGTTACTTCAAATAAATGACACCATCTTTGATATTGCAGTGAACCCCGATCGTGGTTACGCGCTAAGCATTCGTGGCGCAGCTCGGGAAATAGCTGGAGCCCTTGCGTTGAATTTCACTGACCCGATTACACATGCTAAATCACTCACGTTTTCCGAAACTGGCACAGGCACACCGATCAAGATCTCCGATGGCGCAATGGTGGCTTTACTTCGTTCACTTGATAACTTCAATCCGAAGGCAGCATCTCCAATTTGGTTGAGTCGTCGTATCGAGAAGGTTGGCATGCGTTCGATTTCACTCGCTGTTGACGTCACTAATTATGTAATGATCGAACTTGGTCAACCGCTGCATGCCTTTGACCGTGCGCAAATTGTTGATGGCCTTGAGATTACTTTTGCTAAAGATAAGAGCAAGTTCACCACCCTTGATGGCCAAGAACGAGAACTGGCTTCGAGTGATCTTGTGGTGCGCGATGCCAAACAAGTTTTAGCTCTGGCTGGCACTATGGGTGGACTTGATTCTGAGATTACCGAGAGCACAACATCTCTTGCGATTGAAGCTGTTCGATTTGATCCAATTGCGATTGCTAAGAACTCTCGGCGTCACAAGCTTTCAACGGAAGCATCTCGCCGGCTAGAACGCGGTGTTGATCCCTCATTAGCTGAATTCGCTTCAGCTCGAGCAGCCGAGTTAATGATTTCACTAGGTGGGGCTACCTATGTAGGAACCTCAGTTTCGGGCGAAGAGAGATATCCGGCGATCATTGAGCTCGAGCCCAAGTATGTAAATAATCGCTTGGGTACCGAACTATCTAACGAAATTATTGCTAAAGCGCTCACAACTGTAGGTTGCGATGTTGATACTAAGAGTTGGAAAGTTGATCCACCTTCATGGCGATCAGACTTACAAATCCCAGCAGATTTAGTTGAAGAAGTAGCACGCATTGTTGGCTATGACCAAATCCCATCAGTACTGCCACGCAGTCCATACGCCGCAACTTTGACGCCAGTGCAACAACGCCGCCGCACTATTGCTGCCTCTCTTGCTGCTCGTGGCTTAACCGAAGTTCAAAATTTCCCATTCGTGGCCGAATCAACCATGAAAGCTCTTAACTACACCGGCGAACGCGCAGCTACCTTCAGAATCGCCAATCCGATGTCTGAAGAAACACCATTGATGCGTACGCATTTGATCCCAGGATTAATTGCAGCAGCACAACGAAATCTTTCTAGAGGCGCGCGAGATTTTGCACTCTTTGAAATTGGAGCAATTTTCCGCAACACGACAAAACTAGTTGATGGTTTATTCCCGCCGCTAGGAAAAAAGCCAGACGCGGCAACGATTAAAGCAATTTTCGACAGCGTGCCACCACAGCCAATTCACTTAGGCGCCATCTTCGTTGGTAAAACAACTGGTGATAACTGGCGGATGAAAGCTCGTGCTTATGAGTGGGCTGATGCGATTGCCGAAGCACAAACTGTTTTGGATCTATGCGGATTGCAATACACCGTTGAACGATCAGATTTCGCACCTTGGCATCCAGGGCGCTGTGCTGAACTATTAGTAGATGGCAAAGCGGTGGCACATGCCGGCGAACTTCATCCACGCGTTTGTTCTGAATTCGGTTTGCCCTCACGTTCATGCGCGCTCGTGATTAATCTTGACGCACTTCCTGCCAGCAACACGGTCAGAGCTGCGGTGATTGGTTCGATGCCAATTGCTGTTCAAGATGTGGCACTTGTCGTGTCTTCCGAAGTTTCGGCAGCAGCGCTTCAGCAATCTCTCGTTGACGGGGCAGGGGATCTGCTCGAGTCGATCGTGCTTTTTGATCGTTACGACAAGATCGGCGATGGCAAGATTTCATTGGCCTTCACGCTTTCTTTCAGAGCCCCTGATCGCACGCTTACGGGCGAAGAAATCACCGCCGCTAGAGAGGCGGCTGTGGCAAATGCCGCCAAACTTTATGGGGCTACAGTTCGGTCTTAGGTTTGCATAATTATGCATAAACCTGCATAATTATTCCTATGAAAACAGCAATCGTTGGCGCTAGTGGCTATGCCGGAACTGAGCTGCTTAGACTTCTGTTAGACCATCCAAATTTTGAACCAACTGTGATTACGGCGCATTCAAATGCCGGCGAACTGATTTCTTCAGTAGCGCCACAGTTAGCCAAGTTGGGGAATCGTCGGTTTGAAGCCTTTGATCTAGCAAAAGTTAATACTTGTGACTTAGTTTTCCTTGCTCTGCCACATGGTGAATCAGCAGCGCTGATTGCGCAGCTAAATCCAAACCTTAAAGTTGTTGATCTAGGAGCCGACTTCAGACTTACCAGTGCTGAAAAATGGGCGCAGTACTACGGCGGCACACATGCCGGCACCTGGACTTATGGCTTGCCAGAACTACCAGGCAACCGCGCAATAATTGCAAAGTCTACTCGGGTGGCTAACCCAGGTTGTTACGCAACTTCTATTTCTTTAGCCATTGCGCCAGCACTAGCACTAATTGATATTCAGGACATAGTTGTGGTCGCAGCCTCTGGCACAACAGGTGCGGGCCGAAGCGCAAAAGTAAATTTGCTAGGTAGCGAAGTAATGGGTTCGCTTTCATCGTATAAATTCGGGGGAGTACATCAACACACTCCCGAGGTTGAAGAAGCGCTCACACATATTGTGGGCAGCGATGTAAAGATTTCTTTTACGCCAATCTTGGCTCCGATGCCCCGTGGGATCTTAAGTACAGTTACTGCGAAATTAACAGCAAGCGCAACAACCGAGACAATGCATGCGCTATATACCAAAGCTTATACGGCGGATGAGTTTGTTACCGTTTTGCCGATCGGACAGATGCCTAAGACGAATTCGGTAATTGGTAGTAATCATGTTCAATTGCAAGTGGCAGTTGATGCTCATACCAATCGTCTGATTATTTCTGCAGCGATCGATAATTTAGGAAAAGGTGCCGCAGGTCAGGCAATTCAAAATGCGAACTTGATTTGTGGGTTGCTAGAAAACGCGGGTCTAGAAACGTTAGGGCTAGGCGTTTGATCGTCATTAAATATGGTGGTCACGCCATGAAAGATGAAAGCGGGGCATTTGCGCATGCGATTGCGGCGGCAATTTCTCAGGGTATTGAGCTGGTGATTGTGCATGGCGGTGGGCCGCAAATTGATGCAGCCCTTGTGTCTGCTGGTATCCAAAGTGAAAGTATTGGTGGCTTTCGGGTGACTACCCCTGAAATCTTTGAAATCGTGCAAAGTGTTCTGGCGGGAGAAGTTTGTGCCAGCGTAGTTTCTAATTTACGTAAATCGGGCGTGAATGCCGCTGGCATTTCTGGACGTGATGGAAATACTTTACAAGGAATCCGAATGACCAAGATTGTTGACGGATCTCCGGCCGAACTTGGGTTAGTTGGCGAAGTTACCAACGTCGATACTGAGTTGATCGAATCTTTGCTAGAAGAAAAATTCACGCCAGTTATTTCACCACTTGCAAATGAGATTGGCGCCGATAACGGTTTAAACGTAAACGCTGATTTAGCTGCGGCTGCTATTGCTGGCGGACTTAATGCTGAGTCGCTAATCGTCTTAACTGATGTTGCTGGCATTTACCGTAACTTCCCGGATCCAGCTTCAATTATTTCTGAAATATCAGCATCCGATCTGGCTGTCATGAAAAATGATTTCCAAGGTGGCATGGCCCCAAAGGTGGCCGCTTGTCTTGCCGCCATTGCCGCTGGTGCCACCGCAGTTCGGATTATTGATGGAAATAGTGCCGAGAACTTATTACTAGCACTTGCTGGCTCTGGTGGAACTCTGGTGCACGCATGAACGCCAATAACGCCAATGCTAGAAAGTCGGCAGTTGCCAAATTAGTTGGCACTGGAAAGATCGCTTCGCAAAGTGATTTAGTGAAAGCTCTCAAGAGACAAGGAATCATCGTTACACAAGGAACTGCTAGTCGAGACCTGGAAGATATTGGTGCTATTCGGGTTAGAAATAGCGATGGCGAAATGGTTTATGCACTAACTGATTCACAACCAATCTCGACTAAAAATTCTTTCCCTAGTGAACTAGTTTTAACGGCAACGGCGAGTGGAAATCTGGTGGTCATTAGAACCCCAATTGCGGCGGCCCAGATGTTGGCTAGTGCTATTGATGGACTTTCCCAATCTGGAAAATTAGCAAGTGCGATTGGAACTGTGGCTGGAGATGACACAGTTATCGTTGTGTCCGACACTGCGAACGGTGGCAGCTCATTAGCTAAGAAGATCTTAGGATTAGCCAACTCAAAAAGCGGAGGTAAGTGATGAGCACCGGAGCTACCCAAAACGGTGGAGCTTTGTGGGGCGGGCGATTTGCCGATGGCCCTAGCGATGCCCTTTTTGCCTTGTCTCGCAGCGTGCAATTTGATTGGCGGCTAGCGCCATACGATCTACGTTCATCCCTTGCTCACTTATCAGTGCTGGAAAGCTCAGGGCTACTACCGGCTGAAACTGTTTTAAAACTTCGAAGCGCCTTGAAAGAACTCCAACTCGAAGTTGCTAGCGGAAAGTTCGCGCCAATTGATTCTGATGAAGATGTTCATAGCGCTTTAGAACGTGGCTTAACCGAAAAGATCGGGGCCGTTGGGGGAGCGATCAGAGCGGGACGTTCACGTAATGATCAAGTTGCAACTGACTTAAGACTCTACGCAATCGATCACATGTTGGCAGTTGCTGGGCAATTGAATTCCTTATGCGAAGTAATCATTGCGAAAGCAACCGAGTATTCCGATGCACCGGCGCCAGGATTTACGCATTTGCAGCATGCGCAACCAGTGATTTTTGGACATGAGATTGCTAAACATGCCCATGCTTTTCAACGTGACTTAAGTCGAATTAGTGACTGGCTAGATCGCACATCGGTAAGCCCGCTTGGCTCTGGTGCACTTGCTGGCTCATCGCTGCCATTAAATCCAAAGGCAACTGCAACGGATTTAGGTTTCACCGAATCTACAGGCAACAGTATTGATGGCGTTAGCGATCGTGATTTTGTTTCCGAAGCGTTATTTATTTTAGCCACCATCGGTGTTCATGTATCGCGCATTGGCGAGGAGTGGTGCATTTTGGCTACCACCGAATTCGGATGGGCCAAAGTTGCCGATGCATATTCAACTGGTTCATCGATCATGCCGCAGAAAAAGAATCCAGATATTGCCGAACTTGCTCGCGGGAAAGCCGGTCGTCTGATTGGAAATTTGACTGGCGTAATGACGATGCTTAAAGGTCTGCCATTTGCCTACAACCGCGATCTTCAAGAAGATAAAGAACCACTTTTCGACAGCATTGAAACTCTTTTAGTTCTCCTGCCTGCAGTCTCGGGAATGATTGCAACAACTGAGTTTGATCGCGCAAAGATGGCAGCAGCAGCACCTACTGGATTTTCACTAGCGACTGAGATTGCCGATTACTTAGTTCGGGCTCACATTCCATTCTCACAAGCCCATGAAGCTGCTGGTGCTTGCGTTGCACTTTGTGAAAAAACTAATCGCGAACTTCATGAACTAACCGATGCCGAGTTTCTAGCTATTCACCCATCACTGACTGGGGGAGTGCGTGAAGTACTTACAGTTGCTGGCGCGCTTTCATCGCGCACTACTGCCGGTGGCACCGCACCTGCTGAAGTTGCTAAGCAACTTAAGGATTTAACCGCCAAGAATGGCGAGTTCATAAAGTTAATTAGCAGCCGTGCCGCTGCCTTTTCGGGCATGATGAGCGCATGAAATCAGAGCTATTAGAAGATTTACGTTGGCGTGGGCTAATTGCTCAGAGCACCGATGAGGCGGCATTGGCCGAGTCTCTAGCAAAACCAACAACTCTCTATATTGGCTTTGATCCAACTGCACCCAGCATGCACGTCGGAAACCTAGTTGTTCTATTGGTTATGCGTCGCTTCCAGCTAGCTGGCCACACTCCTATAGCCCTCGTAGGTGGAGCTACTGGCTTAGTGGGCGACCCAAGTGGCAAGAATGAAGAACGTACTTTAAACACCGAAGAGACTGTCGCAAACTGGGTAGAGCGCATTAAGACTCAACTTTCACAGTACTTAGATTTCAACGCGCCAAAGAACGCAGCGATTATGGCTAACAATCTTGATTGGACTTCACCGTTATCGGCCATTGAATTCTTGCGAGACATTGGAAAATATTTCAGCGTTAATCAGATGCTTTCTAAAGATTCGGTTTCTGCTCGCCTAGAAGCAAGTGGAATTTCTTACACCGAGTTCTCTTATCAAGTTTTACAAGCACTTGATTTTCTTGAGTTGTATCGACTACATAACTGCACATTGCAAATGGGTGGTTCAGATCAGTGGGGCAACATTGTTGCGGGCCTTGATTTAATTCGTAAAGTAGAACAAGGAAGTGCTCATGCGCTAACTATTCCGCTGTTAACTAAAGCAGATGGAACTAAGTTTGGTAAGACGGCTGGCGGCAGTGTCTGGCTTGATCCAGAGATGACTTCACCATATGCCTTCTTCCAATACTGGTTAAACACAGATGATAAAGATGTAATTAATTTTATTAAAGTTTTCTCATTCAAATCACACGCTGAAATTATCGAACTTGAGAAAGCGCATAATGAAAATCCTGGTGCACGCACTGCGCACCGCGAATTAGCTCGTGAATTAACTTCACTGGTTCACTCAGCTGACATTTGCGATCGAGTTGAATCGGCTGCTCGTGCATTATTTGGACAAGGTGAACTCGCAGAGCTAGATGAAGTGACACTTACTGCAGCGCTTTCAGAACTGCCGCGCACAACGGTTAAACGCAGCGAACCAATGCCTACTTGGGTTGATCTAATTGCAGCAGCTGGTGTTGTTGATTCAAAGTCTGCAGCGCGTCGCATCGTTAAAGAAAATGGCGCTTACTTAAATAACGCCAAGGTGACTGCCGAAGATTTCGCCCCTTCAGAATCTGACTTTTTATGCGGAAAATATGCAGTTTTACGCAAAGGAAAGCGCGATCTGGCAGCGGTCGAACTGATCGACTAGCCCTTCGGATCGCCCCAGCCGGCCCAATCTCACCCTGGCTTTGACCATTATCAATAACTATGGATTGTAAAAGAAAGCCCTGAAACCCTTATAAATCAATGGTTTCAGGGCTTTTTCAATTCTTGCAGTTGTTGACTCATCATGTGTCCTACACCTCAGCAAATGGCGCTTAGCCGATTTGACCTGCCCAGTTCTACTGCCTATAGTTACGCTCCTTGCTGTGAAACGGACGATTTAGGCCGAACAGCATCGGATTCCCGCAGAATTAGGCTGGACTTAGCGCGGTTTGACCGCGTGAGCGTCTATGCACTAGATTTGCGAGTCTGCCCTGAAAATAGGAAGAGATTCCTGAACGCAGTGCGCATCCGTACCTTGAGAACTCAACAGCGTGCCATAAGTCAATGCCAGAAGATGGCTTATCTAGTCATGCAAATTTCTAGTAACCATCTTCTAAATTAATACTTCATCGAAGTATTAGAACTTCAGTATTTATACTGAAAAAAGCTAATACTCGTTGATTTCCTTTGGTAAAGACAAAAAATAACGACAGTTGTTTATGTCATGTATGCCAGAAAAACTTTCTATGGAGAGTTTGATCCTGGCTCAGGACGAACGCTGGCGGCGTGCTTAACACATGCAAGTCGAGCGATGAGATCCCTTCGGGGATGGATTAGCGGCGAACGGGTGAGGAACACGTGAAGAATCTGCCTTCAACTCTGGGATAACACCGGGAAACCGGTGCTAATACCGGATATGAGCCTTGATCGCATGATCGGGGCTGGAAAGTTTTTCGGTTGAAGATGACTTCGCGGCCTATCAGCTTGTTGGTGAGGTAATGGCTCACCAAGGCGACGACGGGTAGCCGGCCTGAGAGGGCGACC
>CAJAFH010000277.1 GCA_903939005.1 uncultured Actinomycetes bacterium
AGATTTCCACCCGAATTACCAACGAAGTGCGCGAAGTAAATCGAGTTACTCTGGATATTACAAGCAAACCCCCAGCAACTATCGAGTGGGAGTAACCCGAGCGATCGGTATAATTTGGCCATTATGAAACGCACTTTAGTTTTCGCAACCGCAATTGTTTTGGCAGTCTCCCTTGCGCCAGCTGTTTCGGCAGCTACTAAAGAGCCAGTCAAGAAATGCACTAAAGCAAACTCTAAGCCACACGCGTCGCCATCAATTGCCCAGCCAAAAACTATTGCCAAAGTTTTACCAAATACTTTTACTTTCATCACGAATTGCGGAAATATCGTGGTCGAAACTGTTGGCGATAAGGCGCCACAGACTTTAACTGCGCTAGCAACTCTTGCGAGCAAAGGGTTTTATAACGCAACTCTTTGTCATCGTTTAACTACGCAAGGGCTCTATGTATTGCAATGTGGTGACCCAACTGCATCCGGAACAAGTGGGCCAGTATTCAATCGCAAACCTTGGACCGGGATTCCTGATGAGAACCTGCCAGTTGGACAAACTATTACTTACCCAGCCGGTACTTTGGCAATGGCTAACTCTGGTAAAAACACTAACGGCAGCCAAATCTTTTTTGTTTATGAAGATTCAGCGCTTAACCCTTATTACACAGTGTGGGGTCGCATCACTAGTGGGCTAGAAACGCTTAAAGCTATTGCAGCTGCAGGTGCTGCCAAGCAAGGTCAAGATGGCAAGTATTACTACAACGGCGATGGTTTCCCAATTCAAACAGTTGAAATTCGCCGCGTTATTGTTCGTTAGTTTGTATTTACAATCTTAAACGCTTCGGCAATAACTCCATCAGCAAAGCCACCATTGGCAGCATTGCGCATGCCCCATTCACGCAACATGTTTTCTAACTCTTTATTGTGGGCAGTTTGCGATGCATGAGCTTGAAGCACTTTAACTTTTAGCGGAAATGTTTTAGTGATATCAACCCAATGATCTGGTTGGGCATGGCCCATAACCCAAATTTCTTTTACTCGCCAAGGCTCAAAGCCAGCTTCCTTTAGATCAGTAAAAGCAAAGGGATTACGGGCATCTGGATAAACCGCTTGAATTGCGGATTCGCCAGCAGCTAAGTGATCTGGATGGCTCGCACCGATGCGATCCCAGTTACGTTCAGGGCTTTGGCAAACTAGGCGATCAGGTTTAAAGCGGCGAATTTCGCGCACAATATCTTTGCGTAGTGCAATTGTTGGTTCGAGCCAACCATCGCGGTAATTTAAAAATGTAATATCAGTAACGCCAATAATTGCGCCAGCTTCGCGTTGTTCGCGTTGACGTACTTGCGGCATTTCTTCCAACGGGATGCCAGACTCTTCGCCACCTTGATCGCCATTGGTACAAAGAACGTAACCAACTTCAATGCCAGCTTTTACCCATTGCGCGATGGTGCCTGATGCACCGAAATCAGAATCATCTGGGTGGGCATTAACAACGAGAACTCGCTTGATCTCACTATCGGCGATTGGTTCCATGTGTCTGCTCCCTTAAACAATTCTGTCGCCGTAGCCTAATAGACTGCGCGCCATGAGCAGCACCGAAATCAGTAATGATCCTTTAATTGCGGGGCTTAATCCGCAACAGGGCGCTGCCGTAGTTCATGCCGGTGGGCCACTTTTGATTGTGGCAGGTGCTGGCTCTGGCAAAACTAGAGTTTTAACTCGGCGCATCGCTTATTTGATGGCTAGACGAAATGCGACCCCATATTCAATTCTGGCGATTACTTTCACCAATAAAGCAGCCGGTGAAATGAAGGAGCGCGTTAAAGAGCTAGTTGGCCCGATTGCGCAATCAATGTGGGTTTCGACTTTTCACTCAGCTTGCGTTCGAATCTTGCGCCAAGAAGCCGCGCGATTGGGTTACAGCAATTCCTTCTCAATTTATGATTCCGCCGACAGTTTGCGCTTGATCACTATAGTTTCGAAAGATCTAAACCTTGATCCAAAGCGTTATCCGCCGCGCCAATTTCAATCAGTTATTAGCAATGCTAAGAACGAGTTAATGGGGCCAGCTGATTACTTAAATGCTGCTACTAATCAATTTCAAGAAGTTGTGGCAGATGTTTATGCGCTATATCAACGTCGATTACAGCAATCCAATGCGATGGATTTTGATGATCTAATTTTAAAGACAGTTGAAGTTCTGCAGCGTTTTCCCGAAGCTAAAGCTCGCTACCGTTCGCGCTTTCGCCATGTCTTAGTAGATGAGTACCAGGACACCAACCATGCGCAATATATTCTGGTGCGCGAGCTAGTTGGTAGCGATCTTGAAGGGCTGCCGCCGGCTGAACTGTGCGTGGTGGGCGATGCCGACCAATCTATCTATGCCTTCCGTGGCGCAACCATTCGAAACATTATGCAGTTCGAACTTGATTACCCAAATGCGACCACGATTTTGCTCGAACAAAATTATCGATCTACCCAAAATATTCTGAACGCCGCGAATGCGGTCATTACTCAGAA
>CAJAFH010000278.1 GCA_903939005.1 uncultured Actinomycetes bacterium
AAAGGATAGAAGAGCGCATATGCGATATTTGAAAACAATAAAGAATTAGCGCTGAAGTTAAAGAATTGAGCAAGGCTCGAATAAAGTGAACCGATTCCCCATGAGGCAATTGCTAGCGCGGTGAAAGAGATGGCAAATGGATCGCTGTGAAGTGGTGCGCGGATTAGCGAGATAATCGTGGCAACTATAATTAAGTTAAAGAGAAATAGATCTAGAACCATTCCAGCATTTATCTGCAGAAGTTTGGCGGCAGTATGTCCGGCCAAAATAGCCAGAGCGAACCATTTCCAGATTAGATGGGTTCGCACCCACGTAAGTTAAGGCGCGCGATTAAGCAAAACGAATAGGGCTAACCTAAGGCTTACCAAATTCGATTTAGAGTTTAACTGTAAGAGTTAGAAACCCTTGCTGCAGATCAACTTGGCCATGCCAAGTGTGGTCTCAATATCGGTCTTTGAGCTCTCATATTGGCTGAGCGCTTGTTCTTTTGCTCGCTCACTGCGATCACCTTGCTTACCAACAGTTGAGTAGGCCTTAATCGCTGCTTCATAGCTACGAACCGCTGCGGCATACTTATCGATAGTCGCCTTGTTCTTAGTTAGATTTGCAGTATCTGCTCGCAAGGCTGTTAGCGCAGTATTGATCGTTGCAATCTTTGCCTGATATTCAGGGATCAATTTATTAGCCTTCTCAGTTTCAATCGCTTGCTTGGCCATATCTGCATCGAGCTTTGCAACAGTTTCATCTGTCGCAGCTTTGATCTTTGGCAAGTTTGCAACGGCCTTGGTGTATGTATTTGCTGTGTTAAGGCAATCTAGCGACAACCAAGTTAGCTTTGAATTCTTGACCAATGGGTTCTTTGCACAGCGGTAAGAAGAACCGCTTACCTTTGTGGTTTGGCCAGCCTTTTTACAAGCAACGCCATTGCTGACCTTGGTTGCAGCACTTGCTGGTACTGCAGTAATAGATGCGAGTACGAGAGCGGTGGCTCCGGCTACGACGATGGCCTTACGAAACATGAAAACCTCCATTGATGATGAGGCTATGTTAGCCAACCAGAGGGCTGATCTATGGGATACAAACGGAGAAAAGCATGTGAATTAGCGTTGTTTGACTCGCAAATTCATACCAACCCTGCGGACCAGCGGCCGTGGAGCCAGAGTTATGAAACCCACTAAGAGTTTGTATTGCCATCCCGGAATCGAGACCGCCTTACCTGCTTGCGCATCCTTCCAAGCTTTCGCGACAAGTTGATCGGAGTTAAGCCACATGAACTCTGGCAATCCCGCCATCTTCATTCGACCCCGTTGATGAAACTCGGTGCGAGTAAATCCCGGACAGAGTGCTGAAACTTTTATCTTGGTTGCAGCAAGTTCGGTGTGAAGTGATTCGCTCAAAACAGTTAGATACGCCTTTGATGCGCTGTAGGCACCGCCTGCAATAAAACTAGCAACCGATGAGACGTTGATTACCGTTCCTGAATTGCGTTCTTTCATCCCAGGAAGTGCAATATGCATTAAACGCATAGGTGTACGAACCAAAACTTTGAGAACTTCCTCCTCTTTTGCCAAATCACTCATCGTAAATGCTTTATTTATTCCAAAGCCGGCGTTATTAATCAGTACTTCAATCTCATTACTCTTAATAAACTCTTCAACTTTGGCACAACCAGATTCAGTTGCTAAATCAGCGACGATCACAACAGATTCGGCGCCGAAATTATCTTTTAGCCCTTGTGCTCTTTCGTGCAAGCGAGCCTCATCGCGCGCGACTAAAACCAGATTGAATCCTTGCGCAGCTAGTAAGCGAGTAAAGCTTTCACCTATTCCGGCGGTTGCACCTGTTACTAGCGCCCATTTTTTCATATCGCCTCCGCAATGAATTTACTTAAGAGCGCCATAAGCGCTGGCCGGAACAACTGGATCGTTAGGTCGTATTGGAGCAAGATACTTGTAAGGAGCGTTTTGTGCGGGACGCTGATCAGCCTCACCTTTATTTGGCCACAATGACATCGCGCGCTCTGCTTGC
>CAJAFH010000279.1 GCA_903939005.1 uncultured Actinomycetes bacterium
CGCAGTTACAACACCGGATCCGATTAAAAGTAAGGTCAAACCGACTCCACTGCCATAATGACCGCTACCTTCAACCCCGATCCAGGCCAGATAAGCCAAGTAAAACGGGGCTGCTATGGCGGTTTCGATACCTAAACCTTCGAGAGCGCCAAGGCCTAACTGCTTCTTAATAAATCCATAAGTGCCCCATGAGAGTGCAAGGGCTAGTGCCACCCAAGGCAGGCGACCGTAATCAATTGTTAAAACCAAAACGCCAAGGGCGGCAATTGATACTGATGTCCACTGTAATTTTCGCATCTTCTCTTTTAATAAGATGATGCCGATTGCAATCATAATAATTGGGTTGATGTAGTAACCAAGGGAAGCTTCAACTACGTGACCGTTATTCGTTGCCCAGATATAAACAATCCAGTTAATTGAAATTAGCGCAGTTGCGGCCAATAGTTTTACGAATACTTTTGGCCGACGCATTGTCGCAAGTGCCGGCTTGATTGCCTTAGTAATTGTTAAAGCTATTACGCAAAATGCTAAAGACCAGACTGCTCGGTGTCCAACAATTTCAAGAGCACCTGCTGGTTCAAGCAGCGGCCAATAAAGTGGGAACAAACCCCAAAGTACGTAGGCCGAAACTCCGAAAATCAGGCCAGTTTTAGTACTTTTCAATTAGCGGAAATTCGTAAATTGAACTGCAAATTCAAAGCCACCATTTTTAACAAGTTCCATGGTTTCTTGCAGATCATCACGGCTCTTTGATGTAGCGCGCAATTCATCGCCTTGGATCTGAGTCTTAACTGACTTAGGACCTTCATCGCGAATCAACTTGGCAATCTTCTTAGCATTTTCAGTTGTAATGCCTTCTTTAAGCGGGCAGGCAATCTTGTAGATCTTGCCACTTAGCTGTGGGGGAGCAGGATCTAAATGCTTTAGCGATACGCCGCGCTTAACCATCTTGTCTTTAACCACATCTAGAACTGCTTTAGCGCGCTCTTCGGTATCGGCTTCAATTGAGATCTTCTCGCCCTCAAGTTCGATCTTTGAACCAGTGTTCTTAAAATCAAAGCGGGTATCGATCTCGCGGATCGCCTGATTAATGGCGTTATCGAGTTCCATGCGGTCGATCTTTGAGGTTATGTCGAAACTTGCATCAGCCATAGTTATGAGACCTTTCAAAGCGGTTTTCAGGCGGTAATTGAGCCTACTTGCCTAAGGTATCCTTTCCCCTCGTAGTATCCATAATTTGCCGCAGTACTTGTTCGACCTTGGCGGGTTGCCCGAGCGGCCAATGGGAGGGGACTGTAAATCCCCCGGCTCTGCCTTCGAAGGTTCAAATCCTTCACCCGCCACCATATTTATCGTTCGGGGTATTTCTGTAAATCCCCATACCTTCGAAGGTTCAAATCCTTCACCCGCCACCAGCAAGATTTATTAGGTGCAAGCCTGAATGGTTACTTAGCAGCGCTCGATTTACGTGCGGCTCGAGATAGGAATAGCGCAAATACCAGCGCTAAAACAATTCCAGTGTTTACGCCCATTTCGATTAGGGCACGATTGAAATACTCGGTGGTTTTCTCTTTTTCCATTGTCAGAGATGCGCCCACGGTAAGAATGTGGCGAACTGCGGCAATAACACCAATAATCAAGAAGTTATCTAGTTGGAAAATACCATCGGTAAATCGCACAATTACGGTGCGCATGATCTCGAGAATGATTACAACAAAGAGAATGTCATTAATGCCTTGAATCATTCCTACCGAATAGGACTATTCCAAGAAAACCATGAAGTAGGTCTTCCAACTTGTCTATAAAAGTGACAGGGATCAGTGATTCATCACTTTTTAGCAACCCTTTAACTGACTTGTGTTTCATTTCCCCACCCCTTTTCGCAATAAGTAAGGGTAAGTGCAGGTCTAAATACTGGCAACAGATAAGCACGCTGAGTAGGCTGACTAAATGAAGTCACAAAGCACCCAAGATATCCAAAAACGGACAATCAAAGTCTTGGCAACTACCCAGGTTCTTAGTGGGGTAGGAGTCGCCGGCACAGTTGCTGCTGGATCACTGTTGGTCTCTTCGATTTCAAATTCGGAAACGCTAGCTGGTCTTGCTGGTGCCACTGCCGTACTTGGCGCTGCCGCGATGGCGATTCCACTTTCTAGATTAACTCAACGTGGTGGTCGTCGATTAGGACTTTCAGTTGGCTACACAGTTGGCTTGATAGGTGCTGCTTTTGCGATCTTTGGTGGCTCGCAACGAATTTTGATTGCAATGCTCTTTGGCACTTTCTTAGTTGGAGCTGCCTCAGCATCTGGTTACCAAGCCCGGTTTGCTGCAACTGATTTAGCAGATGACTCAAATAGATCTCGCCAACTTTCCTACGTTGTTTGGGGTTCGACAGTTGGCGCAGTAACTGGGCCGAATTTAATGGGGCCATCAGGTGCCCTCGCTGAATCTCTAGGCCTACCAAAATTAGTGGGTCCATATATTTTGGCACTCGTTACTTTAGGTATGGGGGCCTTAGTAATCTGGTTATTTCTAAAGCCCGATCCATATTTAACTGCTGCAAAATTATTGGCTAAAACTGAGGAACGCCATGAACTTCTATCAGCTCGCAAAACTTTAAAGTTAATTAGAAAAAACCCGGCTGCTCTCTTTGCTATAGCAGCCATCGCAATTGGTCATATTGCAATGGTTTCGATAATGGTCATGACACCAGTTCATATGGCGCATGTTGATGTGACGCTTACGATAATTGGCTTAGTAATTAGTATTCACATCGTTGGCATGTATGCCTTCTCACCGATTGTTGGCGCTCTGAGTGATCGGATGGGTCGTCGTTGGGTCATTCAACTCGGTGTAGTTATCTTGTTGACATCAAGTTTGATCTCGGGAATGGCAGATCCGCATAATTCAATTCAACTTGGATTTGGTCTTTTTCTACTCGGCTTAGGTTGGTCTTGCACCTTAATTGCCGGCTCGGCACTCTTATCCGAAGCTGTCGAGACTCAACTACGTCCATCTTCACAAGGTGCCAGCGATTTGTTGATGAATTTAATGGGCGCCGGTGGTGGCGCTATGGCTGGCGTTGTAATCGGCACCTTGGGCTACGGCTGGCTCTGCCTTCTGGCAGCAGTGCCAGTCGCAACTTTAGGAGTTTGGTCTTTCGCTAAATCACTTAGCGACTAAATGCGGCTAGGTGGTTCTCAGAGCCTTTTAGCAAGTTAGCCAAAGTTAATTTGATATCTGCTTGCGTGACATTTTTTGCCATTGCATTGATATCTTTAATATCTGTCTGCTCAATCAAAACTCCTACAGCGATAGCATCTGCACTAGAAAGTGCACCTTTTGTCATTAGCGTCTTATAAAGAGCAGTTAGTTTCTTATCTACAAATACGCCAGCTTTTAAATTAAGGGTCGGATCTTTAATTCCGTATGTCTTTAGCAGAACCTTAAGTTGATCCATATGAGATTGCTCTGATTTTGTGATGTTCGCAAATTTATTAATGCCTGTGCTTTTTGCAAGAGCTGCATAAACATCACGTGCCAATTTTTCTTCCTGGATAATGTAAATAAGTTGTGCTTTTAGCGTTGTCGAAACAGTGGGCGTAGCACCCGAAGCTAATGGCAAGGTTGCAATGCCTATGAGTGCGGCAATTGCAATTGTTGAGATATATCTAATCTTCATGGCTATACCAGCCTAACTTTTTGTGCCCAGAATCTCTGTGCGCTTGACTATACCCCTGGGGGTATGTAGTATCTATATCAGAGGGTCGAGGTGGCTCTCATGTAAAGGAGTAACAAGGATGTGTTCAAAAGTAACTTGTAACCATTGCCAGAAGCCAACCTGGTCAGGCTGTGGCGAACATGTAGAAGAAGCACTTGCTGGCATCGCAGAAGCAGATCGTTGCAGCTGCTAATGGCAACTAAAAAAGCTTCGCACGTCTTGGCTGATCAAGATCAAATTGACGCGATCACCAAGAGAGTTAAGCGCGCACAAGGACAACTCGGGGCAGTTGCCCGCATGCTTGAAGAGGGACGCAGTTGCGATGAAATTGTGATCCAGATGTCTGCCGTTTCAAAAGCTGTAAATACCGCGGCTTTTACTCTGATTTCCTCAAGCCTCAAAGAATGCATCATGGATGATAAATCAAATTCTGAGGCAGTCACTGCTCAACTGCAAAAAATCTTCTTGAGCTTGGCATAAGGAGCAAAATGAAAAAAACAATAGCTGCTGTTTTAGCAACAGCATTTCTGCTAACTAGCTGTTCGTCTTCAACAACTGCTACAAATTTGGATGCTGCTGGCTTCGCTGATCAAGTCACCAAAACAAATGTAATCACTTTAGATGTTCGAACACCGGGTGAGTTTATGGAAGGTCATATAGAAGGAGCAATAAATATTGATGTAGAAGGCGCTACCTTCGATTCCGAAATTGCGAATCTAGATAAGACCAAGTCGTATGCTGTGTATTGTCGAAGTGGGCGTCGTTCAATTGTTGCTGTTGATAAAATGTCCGCTACAGGTTTTGAAAAGCTAAGCAATCTAGAAAACGGTATCAATGACTGGATAGCTAATAGCTTGCCGCTGGTGACTTCATGACACGCATAGTTGTTATCGGTGGTGTAGCAGGTGGCATGTCAGCTGCAACTCGCCTTCGTCGCTTAGATGCAAGCGCTGAGATTGTAGTAATCGAGAAGAGCGGGCACGTTTCATATGCGAACTGCGGTTTGCCTTATTACGTTGGTGGCGTGATCGAAGAAGAAAGTGATTTGCTTCTTCAAACTCCGGAAAGTCTGCACACGCGATTCCGCCTAGATGTCCGTATTTTGAGTGAAGTGACCTCTATTTCACGCGCCGACAAAAAGGTTTCCGTGAAGAACCTTTTAACTGGTCAAGAGTATGAAATCAGTTATGACAAGTTGATTTTGAGCCCGGGTGCATCGCCAATCGTGCCGCCAATTCCAGGTGTCGAAAGAGCTCTAACTCTTAGAACTGTCGAAGATGTCGAGCGCATAGTTGCTCGAGTAGATCAAAAGCCAAGTAGCGCGGTTGTTATTGGTGGCGGTTTCATCGGCGTCGAAATTGCCGAAAATCTCATTCATCGTGGAATAAGAACTTCGGTTATCGAAGCTTCAGATCAAGTTCTAGCGCCATTAGATCCTGAGATGGCTTCGCTGGTTGCCAAAGAGATGATTTCGCACGGCGTCGATCTACAACTTGGCGTATCGGCAAGTGTTATTGGGTCACACACTGTGACACTTAGCGATGGCTCAGAAATTACTGCTGATTTAGTAATTCTGGCAATTGGCGTAC
>CAJAFH010000280.1 GCA_903939005.1 uncultured Actinomycetes bacterium
GTAATTGTTGGATTAACTCGCGCAGCTACTAAGGCACATCTGGCACGGGCTGCTCTAGAAGCGATCTGCTATCAAACCCGCGAAATTATGGATGCCATGTCAGCTGACAGTGGCGTCACATTGACTCAAATGCGAGTTGACGGCGGAATCACAAATAACGCGCTTTGCATGCAGATGCAGGCCGACATTTTAGGTATCGAAATCTCTCGGCCAGTAATTGTTGAAACTACTGCGCTGGGGGCTGCATATGCGGCCGGACTAACCGTTGGGTTTTGGAAAAATCGAACCGAGATCTCGGGGCAATGGAAAGAGTTTCATCGCTGGCGCCCAACATCTACGCAAGCAGAACGTGAGAAAGGCTTTGCTAACTGGTGCAAGGCGATCGAACGAACTCTGAATTGGGCACAGTAGACTTCATTTCATTATGAGCGTTGCAAAGTTGCCAGCTGATATCACTCGCACCGATCGCCAAATGGCCGATGGTCGCACGATTCGCTACTACGACACCAAAGGGCAACGTCGCGATGCGCAAGATCAACGCCCCGCTGAAGCGCAACCACAAATTGGTGAACTTCGTTATGACGCACTTGTTGGTGAATGGGTCGCTGTTGCATCACATAGACAAAATCGCATCTTCTTGCCACCTAAAGAACTTTGCCCGCTCTGCCCCACCTCTGAAAACCCAGGTGAACTATTAACTGAAATTCCAGAGTCTGATTTTGAAGTTGTTGTCTTTGATAACCGTGGCCCATCTTTTCGCCCACCAGCCGGAGATTTCGAATTACCAGAAGCGCTAAGCACGCAAACTGCCGAAGGTCAGACGGCCGGTAAGTGCGAAGTTATTTGTTTTGCCGCAGATCATGGAAAATCTTTAAAAGACTTAGCACCGTCACAAGTCCGGATCATTCTAGAAGCTTGGAAGGATCGCGTTCGCGAGCTCTCGCAAGCAAGTTATATTGCCCATATCGCCCCGTTTGAAAATCGTGGCGAAGAAGTGGGCGTAACCCTTACCCACCCACACGGACAAATTTACTCATATCCATTCTTGCCGCCACGGGTTGAGAAAATGTTGGCAGCAGCTCAAGAACATAAAGATCGCACCGGTCGTGTTTTGCTAGATGATGTCGTTGCTCGAGAAATTAAAGATGGCGAACGCATAGTTGCGCGTAATGATCACTGGATTGCCTTCGTTCCTTACGCTGCGCGTTATCCGTTTGAAATACATGTAGCTCCACTTAATCCAGTTGCTGATTTAGCCGAGCTAGATGATGCGGCTTCTAGTGCTTTCCCTGAGATCGCTCTCGAGGTATTAAATCGACTGGATGGCGTATTTGGAATTGAGATGGCATACATCGCCACTTGGCACCAAGCACCTGTTCGAGTTGGCCGAGATGTAATGCGTCTGCATTGGCAAATCACAAGTGTTCGTCGCCAGCCCGGTAAATTAAAGTATTTAGCTGGTTCCGAATCTGCCATGGGTGCATTCATCATGGACCTAAAGCCAGAGCAATCAGCCACGCAATTGCGTGAAGTTAAACTTTAATTAACTGGCGTTACCGAAATAACTTCAACGCCGCCAATTGCAGTTAGCACTTCAATCAAATCACTTGGATCAGAGCCCGGGACGGCAACAGTAATGTCGTCATAGCCACGGCCATCTTCAGATTTCATAACAACTAAGCCGCGAATATCACCACCGGCAAAACCGATTGCCGAAGCAACCGCGCCAAGCGAGCCGGGGCGATCTGGAAGAACGACCTGTAATCTGAATTGAGCCATGGCTAAACCTTACCGAAAAAGTATTTCGTAGGCGTTAACTGCATTAGTTTGAAGCTGCTTGTCCGAGAGTTACCTTAAATGTCTTTAAGCCACCAGCGTTTGGCAGTTCCACGATCACGGTAATAGTGCTTCCGGGTACCGCGGAACGAATACGCACAATGGCTGAAACATCATCAGTTATCTTGAAGCCTTCAATTGATTTGATGACTGAACCAACTGGAATTCCAGCTTTTTCAGCACCTTCGCCAGGGCTTAATCGAAGAATTTTCGCACCAATTCCGGTGTAGGCCTGATCAAAGAAGACACCAAGAACTGGTCTAGTTGATTTGCCGGTTGCAATAATTTCGTCAATTACTCGCTTAGCTTCATTGATTGGAATAGAAAAACCTAAGCCAATTGAACCGCTAGCTGAATCAGATGAAAGAGTTGCAATTGCTGAGTTAACTCCAATTAGTCTGCCGCCCGCATCTACTAACGCGCCGCCAGAGTTACCTGGATTGATGGCGGCATCAGTCTGAATCGCATTTACATATGATTCTGAGCCAGCGCTTCCGGTAATTACGGGGCGATTAAGTGCTGAGATAATTCCTGAAGTCACCGTACTGGCAAGACCTAGTGGTGAACCAATTGCGATAACTGGATCGCCGACGCTGACCTTTGCGGAATCCCCCACCTTAATTACCGGAAGGTTTCCAGTTTTAACTCTTAGCACTGCAATGTCATACGCGATATCGCGACCTACGATAGTCGCTGGCAAAATATCGCCATTTAATAGCTCAACTTCAATGGTTCCGCTCGTGACAGCTTCGTCAATCACATGGTTATTAGTAATAATGAAACTATCAGTAGAGCTAGATTTATAAATTGAACCTGAACCAGTGCCGCCACCAGTGCGAGTTGTTACCGCAATTGAAACTACCGAAGGTGTAACAGCAGCAGCAACTGATTTGGTATCAATTCCGTTATCTGAATTCAAATTAACCAAGGTACGCGAACTTGGGCAGGTGCCGTCGACCGCTAGATACATAGCCTGAGTGCGGTTGTTAACACACGCTTGGACGGTGCCCGAGTTAGAAGTCGCAGCAGTTGCGATTCCGCCTGTAATTAACACTCCAGCGATAAAGCCAGCCGCTACTTTTTGGGTTCCTTGGAATTTCATCTTTATGCCTCTCATGCTAGAACTACCCAGTCGCCAGATATTGCTACCTTGACCGTCGGTAGCGCATCACGAGTTGGTCCCGTGATAACGCCACCATTTTTAAATGGATCAAACTCTGCCCCATGACAAGGGCAGTACAAACTCTTATTTGAACTCTGATATGCAACGGTGCAACCCTCATGGGTGCAAGTTGCCGAATAAGCAAAGACGCCAGTTTTAGTACGGAAAATAATTGCCGGCATGCCGTTACTAAGGGCAAACTGATGAGTTTCGCCAACATTGATTTTTGATAACTCGATAATTTGGCTAGTTCCGGAAACTGTTGTGTTGGGTTTTTCGGAAACTTTTGCAAACGCTTTACCTACTAGTCCTGAAGCAATTGCGGCCACACTTAACAATCCGACTCTGATGGCGCCTCGTCGATCAAGTGCGATATCTACTGTTCTGCGATTGCCGACCAAAGTTAAGAAATAAACCAACCAGAGAACTGCATAAGCAGTATCGCTGCCTAGGAAATAAGGTGAGATGTAGAAAGTACTGGCCAACCATAAAACGATTGACATTAAGAATCCGCCAAAAGCCGCACTGGTTGGTGCAATCCAAAGCAAAGTAGCGATGCCAATTGCGAATTCAGAGAAGATTACAAACATGCCAACTGCGGTTGCATGTTCAATCAAACTGTTAAAGAGCCAACTAATTGGTGAATTCGTGGAGTAACCAATTAGTTGATCACCAATAAAGCCGGTTTCACCTTTAGTTAAAAAACCAGGATCGGTTGCTTTATCCCAACCGGCATAAATCCAAGTAATAGCTAACCATGCGCGCAGAACTCTGATTGCCCAACTTTGTGCACGCCAAGAGTCGGCGATGCCCTTCGGGGTGATTCTGCGGTAAGCCATGTGAAAAAACCTATCTCTTAAGCACTGAGGAGAAGGCTAGTTTAGGCTGAGAGTCCGATTAGAGCTCCCTGACTTGGATTCGAACCAAGAACCTGCCGGTTAACAGCCGGCTGCTCTGCCATTGAGCTATCAGGGATTGTGAAGACCAAACTCTAGCGTAATTATTGCCATCGGTAAAAATGACCGCTGAACCCAGCCAATTACAGGCCGCCGACCGCCAAATCATGGAGTCCGCGTCGGGTGCTTTCCAGCGAAACTAAAGTAGCAAATGCAGCGTTGTACTCGGCCTCATTCTCAACCGGATTTAACCGCTGCAAACTAGATTTCAAATCAGCAATCGCACGTGAAACAGAGACTTCACGAAGGCGAGCAATAATGCTCGAAACATACATCTGTGAGATTTCACCATCGGTGCGAATTGGTTCAACCGAGAGCTCAGTAAATAGCGCTTTCATATTTTCATTAGTAACAAGTTCAATCGTCAACGGACGATCAGCTGCAACCACATCAATTACTGCACGCAACTCTTTATAGGCCGGGTGAGTGAAAGCTTCGGCTTCAATTGCTGACCAACCGCTAGCAAGTTCGGGCATCTGAACTTTGGCCTTTAAAACTTCGCGTTCCAGCATTAATCGTGGATCACTTGGGTCAGGTCGCCAATTTTGTTCTGGGATTTCTTCAGTAGTTGACTCTGCGTTATTTGAAACAGTTGCCTTAAAACCTCGAGCTACCGCTTTACTAACGACATCTGTTTCTAAGCCTATCCAGCCGGCGAGCAATCTGGTGTACTCAGGTCGTAAAGATTTATCGCGAATCTGAGCGACAAGTGGTGCAGCAGCATTTAAAGCGTTGACGCGACCTTCGGCTGATTCCAATTTATGTTTGGCAAGTTCTGCTCTAATGGCAAACTCAAAAAGTGGCACACGTTTTGCAATTAAATCACGTAGCGCTAAATCACCTTTATGTTGCCGTAACTCGGCTGGATCTAAACCATCGGGTTCAACCGCCACATAGGTTTGCGTTACAAATTTCTGATCATCACTAAAGGCTCGTAGTGCAGCCTTTTGCCCAGCTGCATCGCCATCGAAGGTAAAGATAACTTCACCTCGGAAAGCATCGTCATCCATTAACAATCTACGCAAAATTCGAATGTGGTCAGCGCCGAATGCGGTTCCACAAGTGGCAACTGCCGTTGGAATACCAGCTAAATGCGCTGCCATTACATCGGTATAGCCCTCGACTATTACAGCTTGGCGTGACTTAGCAATATCTTTCTTTGCCATATCTAAGCCATATAGGACTTGGCTCTTCTTATAGATCGGCGTCTCTGGCGTATTTAAATACTTTGGTCCTTGATCTTCGGCATCACTTGCTAGTTTGCGAGCTCCAAAGCCAACTACATCGCCCGAGATATCTCTGATTGGCCAAGTTAGACGATTACGGAATCGATCAATTGGTCCGCGCTCGCCCATTTTAGAAAGACCGGCGCTTTCAAGTTCATCAATAGTGAAGCCAAGAGCACGCAAGTGTTTGGTTAGCGCATCCCATTCATTAGGGGCGTAGCCAACTCCGAATTGCTCGCATGCGGCTTTATCAAAACCGCGCTTAGTCATTAGGTCACGACCGTATGCAGCACCTTCAGATTTATTTAATTGCTCTTGATAAAACTTTGCGGCCTCGGCATTTGCGGCAATTAAACGTGAACGTTGCCCGGCTGGAGCTGCTGTGCCCGAAGAGTTTTCGTCATAGCGCAATGTGTAACCGATGCGATCGGCCAGACGTTCAATAGTTTCAGTAAAAGATAAATGATCCATCTTCATTACAAATGCAATTACATCGCCGCCAGTTTGGCAACCAAAGCAATGGAAATATCCCTTTGATGGTGTTACGTGGAACGAAGGCGATTTTTCATCATGGAAAGGACATAGACCTTTTTTCTGACCGCCGCCAGCAGATTTGAGTTGCACATAATCGCCCACAATTTCATCAATTGGCGCATGGTCGCGAACGTAGGCAACGTCTTCATCTCTAATTCGACCGCTCATGATTTAGCCAGTCTATCCAGTCACGCAAACGCGAGCATGAAGAGCGTATGCGCCAGGGTCAGTTAAGCCGGCAACTTGATCAATAATCACTCGCAGTTTCTCGGCATCAGTTGCTGCGATCTGCCAATCATCTAAAAAGACTGAATCTAAATACTTTGGCCCGGCCGCAAAAAGTGCTTCGACCAGTTCACCAATTAGCGTTTGCTGCTTGGCATAGCGCTCTTGTGAGGCAGCAGCGTTGATTAAGTAGTGACCGGCAACTGCCTTTAGAAAATCAACTTCGATGATCTGATCGCGTGGGATTTCCAGGTCTGCGCTGTAACGGGTAAGCGGCCCAGCA
>CAJAFH010000281.1 GCA_903939005.1 uncultured Actinomycetes bacterium
CGAAATTCATCGCTTTCAGCACTACGTAAGACTTATCTAGTTTGGTTCTTGGTTTCACTACCGATGGCATTTACCTATCCGGGCTGGTCAATGGTAATCGGCGGCGCATTCTTGGGCTTCGTAGGCGGTGCAATTCAAGTTTTCTATTGGGAAGTTATGGAAGCAGTTCGCCCTAAAGGTTCAGCCACTTCTTACATGGGTTTGCTCTGGACTGTTGAAGGAACGATCATGTCACTTGGCGCAGCAATAGGTGGCTGGCTCTGCGAAACAATCGGAGCGCAAATCACGCTATCAATTACCTCAGTATGTATCGGACTGGGTTACATCTTCTTATTGATTGGAAAGCCGCGCCTAATCGCAGCCGATCGCATTCCAACCGAAGAAGAAGACCTACTTGCTATGGAAGACAACTCACCCACTACTAAGTAGCGACTAGTTATAGTTAGTCAGGAGGTTACTTTTTCTTATACCCCTTAGGGCAAATGGGTTTAACTGCCGTTACCTTTTTTATTAGTTTTCCTTTTACGCAAGTGATGGTGGTTTTCAATGGATTCTTTGCCGCAAAGTTATCCCATTCAGCGGACAAGGATTTTATAGACTTTAAGAACCCCCAATATTGGAAGTCCTGGAGTCCTGTTGACCAAGAGACATTTACCCAGTCCAAACCAGCTCTAATTTTTAAAAGCTGTGTAGCTGTATAGCTCTTCTCTAGTGACTTAAATTTCATATTTAAATCAGCCATAGCTTTAATGAGTTGCGCGCTATCAACTATTTCTGAGGCCTCAGTTTCTTCCCCCGCCCTCTCTCTCTGGATTCTATAGAAGATTTGATCCTCTTGGAGAGTAATGACATTCTGCAATTCGTTGTTTTGGTTATATTGCAGGTCATAAGAATGACCAGCAAGAAAATCTGCAGATTTACACATTTCAATCTTATAGAATTCTATAGGAACTCTGAACTTTAATCGTGCAATTTCCAGCTCTTGTGCACCTTTGTATTTCATTTCCAAGTCTATAAATCTTTGTACCCAAAAATTCCAAATTCCCACTTTCTGTTCACACATAGAAATAGGTAGCGTATATGCATCATCCAGAACGGTAACAGTTGACAACCAGCGACTCCCTGGTCCAAATGTTGATGATGCGTTTCCAAGTGAATCTTTAAGTGGGTAAAGGACCCACTCCCAGATTCCTGGCGATTGTCCAAATTTGATAACCGCAGTTGCTTCATAGGAAATTAGTTTTCCTGAGCGAGATAATTCCTTAACCGTAGCAAATGCAGTCATTTGAGAAGTAGAGAGACTTTTTAACAAAAGAATTGGTGTCACAATTTCAGAATCATCCGAGAGTATGAATTTAACAATTACGTTTGCATCAGTTTTGGCAATACTAGCTTGGCTTCCAAGATATCCATTTACAGCCGTAGGAGTCCAATCAGCTAATTGAGGCGGGGTAACATCTGCAGCTAAAGCACCTGGAGTCGAAAAAATTAAGAATAACAGAAGGCTGCTAACCAAAATCGAAATACGTTTCATCTTCTCATCCTAATGACTCTTTACCTTCATATTA
Organism: uncultured Actinomycetes bacterium; assembly: GCA_903939005.1. GTDB lineage: Bacteria > Actinomycetota > Actinomycetes > Nanopelagicales > Nanopelagicaceae > Planktophila. The sequence goes on from CAJAFH010000281.1 coordinate 1,569, forward strand.
GTGATCAATTGAATCATCAATGATGGCTTATCAGCCCACAAATTATCTAGCTGTCTTGTAGTCAACACCGGTATGAGGGTTGCCTAGTAATGAATGTTTACTTGCATTCGTGTGTAAAAGCGTTGACCGGTTAAAACGCGCGTATTGGCCGGAGTCGGTTGGAACTACCATCCTTACCAACAATAGCCGAGTGACTCAATTTTGGACTTCCCCCCGCAGGTGGAGCAGATAGGTGCAGAGTCCAAACACCGGGACGTTTGTATAAAAAGTCGAAAACACCTTCAGACGAGGACCAGTAGGTGGTCTGGAGGAATCCTGCTAGCAAGGTCGTATTTGTTTGACAGGCTTTATCACTTTTCCAATTCAGTGAACCGTCATTACGTGGATTATTCAATACAAATTTACAAAGCTCGTTAAGTTCGTTTCTTGATGGCAAGTACCAATCTTTTTTGCCTCCACCTTTATATGCATTTGCCAAATTACCAGCACCGGAGGTACACCCAGCCAGCATCAAATCTGTATTAGCCTTGCCCTTTCCGATTTCATCTCCAACGGATGCTCTCAAGGTTATATCGCTAATCAAGTCTAAAAAGTTCACATTAGTCACGTTGCACCAGATTGCTTCCGGGTCATTTTTATTGCCCGACCAACCATTGGGTGCAAACTCTAAATATCTCCCCCAAGATTGATAACTACCAGCATCATAGAAAACTACTCCACCACCTGGACCAATACTTCCAACTAATGGACAGTTTACGGGGGCACATTCTCTCGCAATTTTCTCAGCTGCTGCTTTATCTGCTGTTGCCTTATCCGCTGCAACTTTCTCAGCTGCTGCTTTCTCTGCTGCTGCCTTATCCGCTGCAACTTTCTCTGCTGCTGCCTTATCCGCTGCTGTCTTTTCGGCTATAACTTTTTCCGCTGCGGCTTTCTCAGCTGCGATTTTGGCTGCCTTATCGCTTTCGATTTTGGCGGCTGCTGCTTGCCCCTGAAAGAAGAAGTCCCACTTCTCTGCTTCAGCTTTAGCAACCGCATCGGCTGCGATTTTCTTAGCTTGTTCGTCCAAGGCTTTTGCTATTTTCTTAACTTGTACATCCCAGGCTTTTGCGATTACCACGGGATTTTTAGCATCAGCGATAACTCTATCTGCTTGAGATTGTGCACTCTTGAGAATTTCCTTGGCTCTTTTAGTTGCCTCCGCTTGATTAAACGCTCCAGAATACTTTGATGACTCAACTGTCACTCTTGGCTCAGTCCTTCGGGTCAACTCGTTGGCGACACTTATTGAATTTGAGGTATATCCAGTCAAAACTGCGCACTCTAGGGTTACTAGCGGAAAGTATCGTGCAGGATTAAGTGAAACATATAGCTTCGCCCTGGACTTTAAAGTAATTGTTCCTCTACTTATAACAGTGTTATTGCCTGGCTTGCCGCGAGGACAAGAGAACTCGGCAGATGCCCTTACTACCAGTTCACAGATTCCTGGATTTTCATATATTAATGCGATTACCCCAGTACTTGGGTCTCCGCCAATTGAGACGAGAGCCTTTGAATTGTTGCCTCCGCAATTTGGTGGGCTTGAAATTTGAGAAGCTCTCAACTCCGCATCTGCAAGAATCTGGTCTGCTTCAATTTGAGCCTCCCAGAGGATTGCAGCAGCAAAAGCCGCGTCGTACGTCTCGACTTTGGCGCCTTTATCCCAAACCAATTTCTGCCCAGATTTAATGCAGGTAAAAGTTTTTCCTTTATAAACTTCTTTACTGCCAGCTTTTGAACACTTAGCACCGGCAGTGACAGCAGCATTTGCGGAAGGAATAACGCTTAAAACTAACGTGAGCACCAACAAGAGGCAGGGTCCAAAGCGTTTCATAACATAAAGTCTAAGGTCATTAAGGCGCAAGCAACCAATCTGAGTGTAGGTTTGCCAGGTCTGAGCGTGAGCGAAGTTTGCTTTGCACACTCTCAATCAGTGTGCTGCTTCGTCCCAGCTCTTACCTACACCTACGTTCACATCAAGCGGTGCTTTGAGCGGATATGCCCCACCCATCTCTTTACGAACCAACTCGGTTAATTGCTCGAGTTCACCTTTTGCAACTTCGAAGATCAATTCATCGTGAACCTGTAGCAGCATTCGTGATTGCAACTTAGCTTTAAGCATGGCCACGTCAACGTTAAGCATGGCTTGCTTGATGATGTCAGCAGCTGATCCTTGAATGGGCGAGTTCAACGCAGCCCGCTCTGCTATTTCGCGACGCATGCGATTGTCATGAGTTAAGTCAGGCAGGTAGCGTCGACGGCCCATCACGGTCTCGGTGTAACCAACTTTGCGGGCTTCCTCAACTACATTCTTTAAGTAATCTCGGATGCCACCAAAGCGCTGGAAGTAGCGATCCATTAAGTCACTTGCTTCAGGTGGTGAAATTGAAAGCTGCGCTGATAAGCCAAATGCAGATAAGCCATAAGCCAAGCCATAAGACATCGCCTTAATTTGCCGACGCATTTCGGGATCGACATCCTTTGGATTGACCCCAAATACTTCAGCCGCCACTGTGGCATGTAGATCTTCGCCACTTTCAAAGGCAGCCAACAGATTCTCATCATGGGAAAGGTGAGCCATGATGCGCATTTCAATTTGACTGTAATCAGCGGTAAGTAGAGTTTCATAATCTTTACCAGCAATAAAGGCAGCACGAATCTTGCGACCTTCTTCAGTGCGCACTGGAATGTTTTGTAAGTTTGGACCAGTTGAGGAAAGCCGACCAGTTGCCGCAACTGTTTGTTGGAAGTGAGTGTGAATACGGCCATCTTCGGCAATCTCGTTAAGCAAACCTTCGACCGTGGTCTTTAATTTATTGGTTTCGCGAATTCGAAGTAGCGATTGCAATAACGGGTGCTTGGTCTTTTCAAAGAGCCATTCAAGGGATTCAGCATCAGTCGTAAAACCAGTCTTGATCTTCTTGGTCTTAGGCAGTTTAAGTTCATCGAAGAGGACTACTTGTAGTTGCTTAGGAGATGCCACATTGAACTCGTGGCCAGCAGCCTCGTGAGCGGCTTTACTTTCGCGGGCTACTTCGCCTTCAAAGAACTCTTTTAACTTAGTTAACTCTTTTTCGTCTACGCAGATGCCAGAGTTTTCTAGGCGAGCCAATAAGTTTGCAATTGGTAGCTCAAGTTCGAGGAATAACTTGGTAAGTGATCGCGAATCCAACTCCTTCTGCAGCGAATCACGAAGCGTGAATAAAGCAGCGGCATTTACTTCAGTTGAGCCACTTCCCCATCGCTCAAGTAAGGAAGCAATATCTTGGTTGCGAACACCTGGATTAACTAAGTAGGCAGCTATTTCAGTATCAAAGATCAACCCAGCCACTGGATATGCCCGCGCTATAGCTTTGGCATCATGCATTATTTTCGGAATTGAGGCATCAGCTAACCAGGGGCCAAATTGATCACCACTCACGGTGAAAGTTTCGCCACCGGCTAGTGCGACCGAGTAATTGATTACGGCGCCATCTTTAATCTCAACCGTCAAAGCTATTTCACTCTTCGCAGTAGCGATTTTCTTGGTTGCAGCTGCTGGGGTTATTTCTTGGGCAATTTCAAAGAGTGCTAGCGGCTCTTCAACTTTCTTGGCGCTCTTTGAATCTAGTAAAGGTCCTAAGCGATCTTTAAGGGTGCGAAATTCAAGGGTTGCAAAGAGCGGCGCAATCTTGCTCTCTTGTATTGGTTGCCAAGCTAAATCAGTAAGCGAAAGCTCGATCGGCACATCATGAATCAACTGGGTTAGTTCGCGGTTCTTGGCAATGGAATCTAAATTGGCACGCAGCGATTCGCCGGCTTTGCCAGGTACTTGATCAGCTTTATTGAGCAACTCTTTTAGTGAACCAAATTCGATAATCCATTTGGCTGCAGTTTTTTCACCAACGCCTGGAACTGATGGCAAGTTATCGCTTGGGTCTCCGCGCAGCGCTGCGAAGTCTGGATACTGCGCAGGGGTCAACATATATTTTTCTTCAACGGCCGCAGGAGTCATGCGGGCCATCTCACTTACACCACGCTTTGGATAAAGAACTGTGGTCTTATCGTTAACTAACTGGAAACTGTCACGATCGCCCGTACAAATAGCTACTTCAAAACCGTCAGCTTCAGCCTGTTTTGCAATAGTTGCAATAATGTCATCAGCCTCAAAACCTTCGCGTTCGAATTGAGTAATGCCGAACGAATCAACTAGCTCATGTAAATATGACATCTGCGAACGAAACTCATCGGGTGTCTTTGCGCGGTTAGCTTTATATTCCGGAAAAATCTCAGTTCGGAAAGTCTTACGCGA
>CAJAFH010000282.1 GCA_903939005.1 uncultured Actinomycetes bacterium
CACATCTTCACTTGCCCTTGGCTTAACTTGTTTAGCACAGTTAGATATTCGATCTCTTGCCGCCCCAGAGTTAGCAGCACTTTCCAGAGCAACACACGAAACGGCAACGCTTTCAATCAGATCTGGCTTTGAACGTCTCTACGTTGATCAAGTTATTCCAAATCGCGAAATTGTCATGTCCGTTGCCATGGGAATTACCCACCCGCTACATGCAGGAAGTTCATCAAAGGCATTCTTAGCCTGGATGCCAGAGACGGAAATTTTGCAATATCTAAAGCGCAAATTAAAGGTAATTACGCCAATGACACCTACTGATCCAGCCAAGATTATTTATGAATTGCGCCAAATCCGAACTCGGGGCTACTCACAATCTGTTGGTGAAAGACAAGCAGGTTCAGCATCAGTTGCAGCCCCGATCTTTGATCGCTCAGGCACCCCAATTGCAGTAATTAGCGTCTGCGGCCCAGCAGAACGATTTAAATCCGAGCTTTCCCAGTGCGTGCCGTTATTACTTGATTCAGCTGCTCGCCTGTCAAAGCGCATGGGCTATATCCCAAAGAAGAAAATTTAAGTTAAATGAAAATCGGCTTAGCAATGGGAGTTGTAGGTATCCCGCTTCCGGAATATCGCGACATTGCAGAAAGCGCTGAAGCGGCTGGGGCATATGCACTTTGCGTCGGTGAAGCCGCTAACGAAAGTATTGCTTCAGCTACTTATTTTGGAACCGTAACTTGCAAGCCCAAAATCATTACTGCAATTACCACTTGGGTGCGACCACCAGTTAATACCGCACTCGGTGCCACCACAATTGATGCAATCACCGATGGTCGCTTTGAATTAGGCATTGGAACCATGCCGGATCACTGGAATCGTGAGCATTATCAAATTGATCCAGCACGACCAACAGTGCGCATGCGCGAATATGTAGCAGCAATTCGTCAAAGCTGGTTAGCCCATAGCGGTGCTAAAGCAAACTTCTCTGGTGAGTTTTATCAAATTAATGGATATCAACGGTTAGCAAAACCATTACGCGATTCGATTCCAATCCACTTGGCAGTAACGCGGCCAGGCATGGCAAAACTAACTGGCGAAATTGCTGATGGCGTAATCGTTAACTGGTTACATACTTACGAATGGCTGCACCAGAGCCTAGAACCTGCGCTCGCGGCAGGTTCACAGATTTCAGGCAACACCTGCCAGCGAAGTGCAATGGTGCGCGTTCTGATTGAACCAGATGCGAAAAAGGCTAGGCAAGTGCTTAGGCCATCCTTTGATATGTATCGAAACGTTCCTTACTTTCATGAAATTACTGCAAGTGCTGGCTTTACGACCACGTCAACTTCAGAGTTACCTGATGAGTTAGTCGATGCCATGACTGTTCATGGCTCATTGGAACAGGTCACCGAGATTATTGCGAAGCGCTACGGCGGCTGGGCAGATTGGCTGGAGCTAATTCCACCAGGGGCAACAAGTGGCGATGTCCTAAGGAGTTCATATGAAGGGTTATTTGAACTTTTACCGAAATTAGAATCCCTCTAAAGCCATTATTTATCAGTACTTTCTGAAGTAGTTCCAACTAGCGGAACATGATTACGAATTGTAATACTTATGTATTGCGCATATTTATCGCG
>CAJAFH010000283.1 GCA_903939005.1 uncultured Actinomycetes bacterium
CTAGAAGTCACTGCAACTATCCCTGCTGCCACAATTCTCAAACAGGCCGATTTTGCCGATGCTGAAATAGTGGGAAACACTTTGCAAGTATCGGCTGGATCAGGTGGCCTTGGGAGAGCATCGTTGATTCCAAAGTATTCAAACAATCAACTCTATTTCGAGCTCAAGAGCGTATCTGTCTTCGGTAGCGAAATTCCGGCTTCAACATTGCCGGCAGATGTGCAAGATCAGATTAAAAGTAGAAGCGTGCGAGACCTGGATATCCCCAAGGGCATGAAAGTAGAATCTGTTTCTATAAGCAGCAAAGGACTTTCGCTAAAACTATCTGGAAGCAATATCCAAATCGGCAATTTTGGCTCAATATTTAAGGATAAATGATGAAACTTAATTTCGGAAAGATTTTTCCCAAAGATCCCAGCACCTTTAATGGTCTCAGATTCATTCGAGTAGTCACTGCCTTTTTTCTGCTTGTTGCTCTAGTCCGTAGTTGTATTCACTTATTTGTATCAGACGGTGGGGCTAACAGCATCGCAGGAATTAATATCTCAGTCGAAGGCGGAAATAACATCATTGCGATCTTTCACCAGTGGGGAGCAATACAGCTAATTCTTGCCGCACTTCTTTCAATACTGTTTTTCCGATATCCAGGATTAACCCCATTGATTGTGCTAACCCTTGCAATTGACCCAATCATGCGGGCAATTTCTGGGCAAATAGCGCCTCTGACTGCTGAAGGAACTCCACCTGGCGAAGCTCTTAACAGGCCTGTATTCGTTTTGCTGGCTGCGCTATTCGCCGCCTCTTTGGTGGAAAGAAAAGATTCAAAGGCTAAGACCATCTGAAACCCTTGATTTATAAGGGCGACACGCCGCCAAGGCCCCCTTCACCGGGCGCTTTGTCAGTGGTGCCCGCTTTACTCATCACATCGCAACCACTTAACAAGAGTTAAGCACTGCGAAACAACTAATGAGTAAAGGTGGACCAAATGAATCTAAAAGAGCTAGCGCTTCAGCTATCGGCAATCACAGTTATTGCAAATGCTGCCAAAGAAACTAAAGATCGTCTGCGTCGTGAATTTGCCGATGCCCTCGACGCCGTTGGTGCAGATTCAGTTAAGGCAAACCTTGATGGCGAAGAAATCGCCAAAGTTTCATTAGTTACCCCGAAAGCATCTCCTGAGATTCTCAACGAGCATGCTTTCACCGAGTGGGTGCGCGCCAATTACGAGACTGAGATTGTTCAATCCGTCCGCGAATCTTTCCGCAAGAAAATTCTCGATGATCTCAAGAACGTAAATGGCGACGCAATCCATCTCGAAACCGGCGAAGTCTTAGATTTCATCGCCTTTAATTCGCGCGACTCATATATCTCAACCCGCTTTACTGAAACCGGGCGAGAGCTAATTACCGATGCTTTCCGTGCCGGCACTTTAAATCCTGGCGAAGTGATTGCTAACGAGTTAATTGCGGCGGCTTAAACCATGAGCTACTTCAATATCGATCTATACGAGCCAGTTGAAAATCGTATCCAGGCATTCTGGAAGAAATTTCCTGATGGTCGCATCATTACTGATCTACAACGTACCGAACGCACCGATGGACGAGTGGAATGGGTCTGCCGCACAGAGGCATTCACTAATCGCGAAGATGCTCGCCCGCAAGCAACTGGTTTTGCAACAGAGATCGAAGGCAGCAGTGTTATTAACCGCGCTAATGCCAGCGAGAACTGCGAAACCTCAAGCATTGGCCGCTGCCTAGCTAACTTGGGCTTTGCCGCTAAAGGTAAGCGCCCTAGTCGCGAAGAGATGGAAAAAGTAGCGCGGGCTAATCAAAATAGTCGAGCTAAAGCCCCTAAGCGCAATCTGGCTGAAGGAGATCTAGAGCGTTTACTTGAAGGATTATCTGCCTGCAACTCCTTAGCTGATTTAAATGCTTGGTCAGGCAAAGCAGCCACCTTTGCAATTCCTGACGAGAAGCGTCTTGAGCTATTTTCAATCTTTAAGGTGCAGCGCGAATCTTTAACTCACAACCAGAGCAAGATCGCTGAAGTTGCCTAATTAATTTCGATTGTTAGCGGCAAGTGATCGCTAATTGCTGATTTAGTTGTTGGAACCTGGATTACATCTTTTAACGCAACACCTTTACTCAAGATGTAATCAAATTGAATCTTTGGTTTCCAACTTGGATAAGTATTTTGCACATGAAGTGATTGCCAATTAGAGCCAATAGCTGGAATTCCGCCAGGTAAATTGAAATCACCAAGTAATAAAACTTTCTCACCGAAAGAATCAGCCCAACTCTTTAGCTTTCGCAACTGCAAAAGATTCATGCCAGGAACGAAAGATAGGTGAGTATTGATTACGGTCCAGCCATTTTCCAGTTCAGCGGCAAGTGCCAACCTAGGCTCGTCCTTAATATAAATTGCTTTTGCTTTTCCAGTTTCAGTATTTGGAATTAACAGCGGCATTCCAACAAGTGATCTACCTAAATTTAGGCGATGCCATTTCAAAACTTTGATTTTTGAAATAATGCCAATGCCGTAACTGCCAGACTCTATTTCTGAATTGCTACCTGAGTTAGTTGCGACCTCATCATCTGATGCACGCCATTTTTCTTCAGGCGACCCAATAATCGATGGCGCAAATGCCCAGTCACTTGCGTTCATTGCTAAAGCAATTTCGCTAGTTTGGCCTGAGCTATTTGATCTAATTAATCGGTGATCTACTTCTTGAATCGCTAAAACATCGGCACCTAGATCTGCGGCAGACTGGGCAAAACCGCTGAAATCATCGCCCGATTTGGGCGGAATCGTCATGCCATGCAGCAGATTCCACGAGGTTACCTTCATGCGTGAAGGCTAGTAGCGTTGCCCCTTATGAGCGCGATTAACCAACAGCCAAGCCTGATTGA
>CAJAFH010000284.1 GCA_903939005.1 uncultured Actinomycetes bacterium
AACCAAGGGAGACCAGAACATAAATAAAGCCCAGGGCAACGCCAGCAATGGTCAACGACCAGAACTGGTCAATCAAAACTGTAAACATGTATCTCCTCTTACCCGCAAACCGCGATGGGTAAAGATAGTCGAAAATTCAAAGAAATGGGTGCTCTGCCCCTCTATGCGAGAGTCAGAGCACCCAATTACTTTGGCTTTATTAATTACTTAATAATACCGGTGTTAACTAGTACGCCGCCCTTGGTTGTGAAACCAGCAAATAGTCCGTATGAAATGTCGCCATTTGCAGAGAACTTGATGGTGTTACCAGTGACGCTCTTGCCGTTATAGGCCTTAACCCAAGCAAGCATCTTCGCACGTGTTGTGTTGCCCTTCAAGATTCCTTGAAGAAGGATGTTGGCAGCATCTAGTGATTCAACTGAGTAAACACCAGATGAAGCACCGATCTTTGCCTTGTAATCAGCTTCTAGCTTTGCGCTTACGCCAGCTAGGCCGCCTACACCAGTAACACGTGAACCTTCAGCAGATGCTCCCGCAAGCTTTGGGAACTCCTGGTTGAAGACTCCGTCGCCGCCAGCGAAGATCGCCTTTGAACCTGAGTCACGTAGTTGCTTGATGAATACAGCTGCTTGGCTGTAGTAACCGGTGTAGATAACTACATCAGCCTTTGAAGATGCGATCTTTGCAATTGTTGGTGAGAAGTCAGTTGTTGTATTTGGAACTGAGTCAGTACCAACAACAGTTGCTCCAGCAACCTTCTTAAGACCTGATGTTACGTAACCAGCTAGTGGTACAGCGTATGAAGATTGGTCATCAAAGATGAAAACCTTTGCATTTGTTACGCCAGCTGTTGCGTACTTAGCTAGTGCTGGACCCTGTAGATCATCCTTACCAACAACACGGTGGAAAACTGGTCCGCCGAAGTCAGGTGATTGTGAATCTGTTAGGGATACGCGAGTTGCTGATGGAGAGATCATTACTAATCCGCCAGCCTTGTAGAAAGGTAGTGATGCGATTGTTGCGCCTGAGTATGCAGGTCCAACTACGCCAAGAATCTTCTTATCTTTTCCGATTCCTGGAGCAACTGTTCCAGCTACTGCTGGGTCGCCTTGATCGTCAACTGAAACTAGCTTTACGTTGTACTTAGCTTTGTTCTTTGCATTGAAAAGCTTGATTGCATACTTAACTGCATTCTGCTCGTCAGTACCAGTTGATGCTTCGCCACCAGATAGTGGACCCTGGTATGCAATGTAAACAGTCTTTGGTGCTGCGTTTGCTGCTGTCTGTGATGCTGCAACTCCGAAAACTAGAGCTGCTGCTGAAACAACGGCAAGTGAACGCTGGATCTTCTTGTTCATGTATTGCCTTTCCTGTTCTTGTGTCCCGGGACAGGGAGGAGATGAGGGTAACGGCAGGGGTGATGTTTGGACAAGCCCAGATGGCCATAATCTCGATATTTACACGCTTGTTAAATTACATCTATGTAACTTTTTGCTCAATCTTGCCCTCTGGTTCAGATCTAATTGCGAAGCCCTTGCACCTTACTTATTGCCTACTTATCTGGAACGGCTGAAGGTGAAATTACGGCTTCAGCGACCTCTTTCATCGTGATTCGACGATCCATGGCAGCTCGTTGAATCCAAGAAAATGCTTCGGGTTCAGTCAGATTTAGCGCCTTCATTAAAATACCTTTTGCACGATCAATTACTTTGCGAGTCTCTAGTCGATCATGAAGATCTGCGACTTCATCTGCAAGTGAGCGCATTTGAGAATGACGACTGATCGCGATTTCAATTGCCGGAACTAAATCAGAAATCGTAAATGGTTTAACCACATAGGCCATAACGCCAGCATCGCGCGCGCGATCAACTAGCTCTCGCTGACTAAATGCTGTCAACATCAGAACTGGTGCGATTGCGATGATTTTTTCCGCAGCAGAAATTCCGTCAAGAACTGGCATCTGCACATCAAGGATTGCTAGATCAGGCTTATGTTCATTTGCTAATGCGATTGCTTCTTCGCCATTAGTTGCTTGGGCAATAACTTCATAACCAGCTTCAGTCAGCATTTCAACTAGATCCATACGAATCAAAGTTTCGTCTTCGGCAACTAAAATGCGAGTGGCAGGTGAAGTAGAGCTCTTACTACTGCTCTGTGAACTCATGTGCCTCGAGTCGGATTCGAACCGACACTATGCAGTGTTTGAGACTGCCCTCTCTACCGTTGGAGTACCGAGGCTGGAACGGCAATTGTAGCGGTAAGAAAATTGGCTGCGAAACGCAAGCCGTTAGCGATACGCAGGCGCAGCGCCAGAGATCGCATCGCCAATTCGGTGCACGCGCATCGCATTGGTTGATCCTGGAATTCCGGGAGGTGAGCCAGCGACGATCATTACATTCTCGCCCACTACCCCACGACCACTTTCAACTAGCAGCGTATCTACTTGCTTAACCATTTCATCCGTGTGGCTAACCATCGGCATGATCATTGATTCAACGCCCCAGGAGAGAGCTAGCTGATTAAAGGTTGCTGGATCAGGAGTTAGCGCCAAAATTGGAATTGGTGAGCGAAGTCGTGACATACGACGAGCCGAATCACCACTCTTGGTGAATGCAACTAAGAATTTGGCCTCGACAATTTTGCCTACTTCAACAGCGGCCTTGGTAATAGCGCCACCTTTTGTTTTAGGCTGAGTACGCATTGGACGAATTCGATCCATCATGTCTTCTTCAGTTTTTACAATGATGCGAGCCATAACTTGAACTGCCTGGATCGCAAAATCACCAACGCTTGTCTCACCAGAGAGCATGAGTGCATCTGCGCCATCTAGCACCGCATTTGCACAGTCAGTTGCTTCAGCGCGAGTTGGCGTTGAATTGTGAATCATTGAATCAAGCATCTGAGTTGCCACGATTACAGGTTTGGCTGCTTCGCGAGCGAGTTCGATACAACGCTTTTGCACTAGTGGCACATCTTCGATTGGTAGTTCAACGCCAAGATCACCACGAGCAACCATGATGCCATCAAAGGCATCAACAATTTCTTGCAGGTTTTCAACGGCTTGTGGCTTTTCAATTTTGGCAATTACTGGGCGACGGATTCCAACTTCATCCATGATTGCGTGAACATCTTTAATGTCAGCAGCGCTACGAACAAATGAGAGCGCAATAAAATCTGCACCTGCTGCTAATCCCCAACGAAGATCTTCTTTATCTTTTTCAGATAGCGCTGGAACCGAAACGGCAACTCCTGGCAAGTTAATACCTTTGTTATTGCTAACAGCACCTGGCTCGATAACTTTAGTTACAACATCGTTGCCTTTAACTTCAACAACTTCAACAGTTACTTTTCCGTCATCAATTAGAATTCGGTCCCCGGGCTTGCAATCTCCAGGAAGACCTTTATAGGTAGTTCCAACGCGTTCTTTAGTGCCTTCAACTTCATCAGCTGTAATAGTGAAAATATCTCCGCGCGCTAAATCATGTGGTCCATTTGCGAAACGAGCCAAGCGAATCTTGGGGCCTTGTAAGTCGACCAAAATAGCTATTGGTTGATTTGTCTGGGCCGCAACTGAGCGAACTAAATCTAGGCGGCTTTGATGTTCCTCATATCCCCCATGTGAGAGGTTTAGTCGAGCCATGTTCATGCCAGCTGCAATTAGCTCATGAACCTTCTCGGAAGACTCAACAGCTGGACCCATCGTGCATACAATTTTGGCGCGGCGCATATCTATAGCCTATCTAGTTAGTTTCTCTTTTGAGGTCTAGTTGGAGTTCTTTAACTAAACCATCATTGGTCGAGCGGTAGGAAGTATTGGTGCTGGCAATTGCGTATCGCCAGTTAAGTACTTATCTACCTCAGCCGCTGCACTGCGACCTTCTGCGATCGCCCAAACTATGAGCGACTGTCCACGACCAGCATCACCGGCCACGAAAATTCCATCTTGACTGCTTTGGTAATCCAAACCACGTTTAATGTTTCCGCGATCATCAAGTTCAACTTCAAGTTGCTCGATCAGCGCAGTTTTTTCTGGGCCAGTAAATCCCATCGCTAAGAAAACAAAATCGGCTGGTAATTCTTGTTCGGTGCCTGGAACTGGCTCGAACTTACCATTTTCAAATTTAGTTTCGACCAGCTTTATCGCC
>CAJAFH010000285.1 GCA_903939005.1 uncultured Actinomycetes bacterium
CATCTGATTTATTTGCTAACCACTGGGTGTAGACATCAGATAGCGACCAAGCAGCATCAGCGCGTAGCGATACTCCCCTAGCACCAGTGCGGCGAACTTCGCCCCGCACTAATAACAATTGCGAGTTATAAAGCGTGCCAGCGTAATCAGTTTGGGCATCTGGAAAGAAGGTCGCATCGCTACAACCGTAGCCATCATCTAACGTTAAGAAAATTACTCGTTTGCCTGATCGAACCGGCGGCGTCTGCAAAGTTACTTTAACGCCAGCAACCAAGATTGAAGTTCGGGAACGCTGCTTTAAAAGTTCAGATGAACGCACTGCGCCAATTGCATTTAGGAACTCGCCGTAGAACTCGATCATATGATGCGTTACATCCATACCTAGTCGCTCTACCTCATGTTGTACTTTTTCACTTTCGCGCAGTTCAGGCAAACCACTTGGAATTAGCGCAGGAGGCGCAAAACCGAAAGTTAATTGCGAACCAGAGATTGCTTGAACTGGCCCTTGTCGCAGATCACTTAAGTGCAATAAAAGATCGCGTCGATTTAATTCGGTGCTATCTAAGTTATGTATCGCATCAAATGCCCCAGTAAGAATTAACGATTCAATAGTTGGCATTGCCGCCCCTGAGCGACGGAAGAAATCTGCTAGATCAACATATGGTCGGGCCGCAATAATGCTTTCGATTTCGCGATCACTAATGCCACCGACCGTTGATAGTGAAATACGAATTGCACTGCCGTTATCTTCAACCCGATAAACCCGATCAGAGTAATTAATATCAAGCGGGGCAATCGTTAAACCTAATTGACGCACCTCATCGAGAATTAACCGCTTCGGATACATGCCTGGGTCATGCGTTAAAACGCCAGCTAGAAATGCTGCTGGGTAATGAGTTTTTAGCCAAGCTGATTGATAAGTGGGCAGCGCAAAAGCTGCCGCATGTGCTTTACAAAAACCAAAGGAGGCGAAAGCGCGCAGGACTTCCCATACTTCATTAATTACCGGCAGCTCAAAACCAGCTTCGGTGGCAGCTGGAAAGAACCAGTCGCAGACTTCTTGCTGGCCATCGCGATCGCCAAGTGCGCGCCGCTTCTCATCTGCTTGGGCCAATGAGACCCCAGCCATTTCAGCAATCATGCGAATTACCTGTTCGTGAAAGACCACCACGCCTTCGGTTTCGGCCAAAATATCGTGCAACCTTGGATGAATTAATTTAGCTGGTGACCAACCATGTCGCGCCTTTAGAAATGGCGTGATCATGTCGCTTTTAACTGGCCCCGGGCGAAAGAGTGAGATTTCGATAATTAAATCGTTAAAAGTATTTGGCTCAAGTTTGCCAACTAGTTCGCGCTGCCCTGGACTTTCAATTTGAAATATTCCGAGCGTCTTAGTCGATTTAATCAGTTCGAAAGTTTTCGCATCATCTAGTGCAACTGCATCGATCTCAATACTTTTAGCTTCGGTGCGTTCAATTTCCGATAACGCAAACGAAATACTTGATTGCATGCGCACACCCAAGATATCTAACTTCAGTAACCCAACTGCTTCGACATCATCTTTATCGAATTCGACCATCGGATAGCCACCAGCATTTAGCGTTAACGGCGCTCGATCTAATAAACCACCATCAGATAAAACAACGGCGCATGGGTGCATCGCTAAGTGGCGCGGTAAGCCATCGAGCCGTTCGGCTAATGAAATAGTCATTGCGGTAAGGGGCGCCGATAAATTTAAACTCTTTAACTCAGGCAAGTTAGCTAGGGCCTGTGAAATATGGCGAGCGCGCACATGTGGCAAGGACTTGGCAATTAAATCAATCTCGCCCAGCGACATTCCCATGGCGGCGCCAGTATCACGAATCGCATGGCGAGCCCGATAGGTGTCAACCATCGCCACAGTTGCACAACGTGAGTTGTTGCCCAGTTTGCTCCAGTCGCTATCGCCATAACGTTTGAAAACTAAATCATAAATTTCAAGTCTGCGATCAGATTCCACATCGATATCAATATCCGGTAATGCCCGGCGAAGCGGTGAACAGAAACGTTCCATCAATAACCCATGAGTCATTGGTTCAACCCCTGAAATACCAAGTAGATGACAGATCAATGAGCCAGCACCTGAACCACGAGCTGCTACGCGAATCGAACGTTCGCGCGCCATATCGGTGATGTCAGCAACAGTTAAGAAGTATGACTCGTAACCAAGTGTTGCCACAGTTGCGAGCTCGTCATCTAAACGTTGCTTAGCTTTAGCAATGGTGGCGCTATCGCGATATCGCCAGTTAAGCCCTGATTCACAACGGCTGCGCAACAAAGTGCGCATCTCTTGTTGGTTAGCGGCGCCTACTACGTGCGCTTCAGGTAAATGAATGCCACCTAACCCAATATCTCGAGCTGGCGATAACAGTGCGCGTTCGGCCCATTTGCGAGTGGTCTTTAATAAATAACGCGGAGTTCGCTCTCCCGCAGCTAGTGCAATTTCGGAAGCTAAAGCAGCCATGGCATCAGTTGATTTTAGAAATGCTTCGGCATTGCGCCGTTCAACATGGCGTGGATGCAGCGGCACTAATTGTCTAGCTGCATCGAGAATGTCAGCAATCGGGCCATCTTCGCGATCGCGCATTCGTACCGCGTTCGTTAGCACCGCATCAAGATCATGATCGCGCGCAAAGATTAAAGATCTGGCTGCATGTGGTGTTGATCGTGGGCCACTACCGGCAACTAAATGCGAAACAATTTCGATCGCGTGATCACCAAATAAATCACGAGTTTTATTAAATACTTCAATTGCTAAATCAGGTCGCTTATCAGCGATGGCATAACTAACTGGTGATTCGGGGCCATGTAGAACTTGTAAACCTAAACTGTATTCACTAAATCGTTCGAGTAGCTCTAAGGTAATAACTGGGTTGCGATCAGTTGCGTTTAAATTCAAACTTGTCATAAAGCGACATAGCGATCGCCAACCACCATCGCCATTTGCCAGCAGGGTCAACCTCGGCAACTTCTTGCCCACAAAGCCCGGCAACTTGATTGCTAAATCAACACCGATAATTGGCGCGATTCCTTCGGCCACACAACTTTGGGCAAAACGAATTGCACCAGCCAAGCCATCGCGATCAGTTATTGCTAGCGCCGGCATATTAAATTCGCGCGCACGAGCAACTAAATCAGCAGGTTGCGTTGTGCCGTACTTAAGTGAGTACGCGCTAGCAACATGTAGGTGAATAAAACTCATAACGGTAAGTGCAGCTAAACGCTACGAATAATCCATTGCCCCGAGATCTCATCGCGTTCGAGTTCGAAGGTAGTTAACGCCCCAATCGGTGCTGCTTCAACGCGCCAAAGTGCGCGGGCTTGGTCATCAGGGCGATAGATGCCATCGCTAATGCGATTCCACCAACCACCTGCTTCGCACCATCTAGTCAGCACTGCATGAATTCGAAAACGTCGACCGCGATTAGAAAATTCAATTGGTGTTGCCGCCCCATCGGTCATAACTTCTGGGCCGGCGACGACTATGGGTGCAGTATTGGCTGACATTTAGCTGG
>CAJAFH010000286.1 GCA_903939005.1 uncultured Actinomycetes bacterium
ATTACGCCAAATGGAACTGAGATCTGCTTTAGGTGTAGTCCATTTGGCAGAGTGCGTTCACGCAAAACATTTCCGAGTGGATCTTCAAGCTCAGCAACTTGGCGCGCACCACTTGCAATACCTTTAATGCGTTCAGCAGTAAGTAATAGGCGATCTTGTAATTGTGGGTGCATGCCTTCGGCTTTGCCGCGATCAATATCTACTTTGTTAGCAGCCAGAATTTCAGCGCTACGAGATTCGATCTCATCAGCAATGGCGTTAAGCGCGGCAGCACGCTCTGCGCCAGTTGCCACAGTTAGCGTGCGAGCGGCGGCGCGAGCTAAATCAGCTAATTCCGCGACAGTAGTTGTGGCACTCATGGCGTAATCGTATCGGGGGTTACGATTTGGAGGTGCCTAAATTAATCAAGATACTGCGCAATACCGTAATCGTCCTGCTCGCACTTTATCTTGCTCTCTTTGCGGTTACTAAGGTGATTCGATACCCCGAACCGATTGCAGCGATTCGATTAGGACTGGCTCCAGCATCCAAGACACCAGATCTGATGCCCTTTCATTGGATCGTAGCTGCGCCTTCGACTTTTGCGCCTTGGCAGAGCGGCACTCCCGAAGTTCTTGATCAGGTTACTTGGAAGGGCAAGAAAGTAGATTTTGAAATCTTCCTGGAAGAGACCGCCACTAATGCATTTCTAGTAATTCGCGATGGAAAAATTACTTACGAGCGCTATCCAAACCCGGCCATTACTGAAAAAACGGTTCTTCCTTCTTACTCAGTTGCAAAGACCATGACTTCGCTTTTAGTTGGCCAGCTAATTGATGAAGGCAAAATTAAAGAGAGCGATACTTTCGTAAGTATCTTGCCGAAATTTAAGGCTGGTACTTCATTCGACAAAGTCACCATCAAGGATTTACTTGATATGAATTCTGGAGTTGGAGTATCTGATAATTATCCAACCGGGCCAGCTGGTTGGGGTGTTGCGATTGCCCAGATGTATGCATCTACCGATGTGAATTGGTTCTTAATGAATAACCGCAAGATGAAAGAAGAACCAGGGACATTCCCCGAATATCGTTCGGTTAATACTCAGATGCTTGGCCTAATCGTTCAGAAAGTTACTGGTCGCACCTTGGCTGAAGAATTCACTGATCGGGTGTGGCAGAAAATGGGCGCTGATAATGACGCCACATGGAATGTTGATAAAGAACGCGGTCACGAGAAAGCTTTCTGCTGCTTTAATGCAACAGCGCGCGATTACGCCCGCGTAGGTTTAGCGGTAATGACCGGTTCGCCTGCAATTGCCAGCAAAGCGTGGAAAGAACGGTTATCTAAGTCAGCCGTAACGCTTGATTATGGCTGGGGCTATAGCGCGCAAATGTGGCACCCATTTCCCAATATCAATTTAATGCTTGGACTGCATGGGCAATACATCTATCAAGATGCCGCCACGGATACCGTAATAGTTAAGTTAAGCGATCTGCCAACAAGTGCCGATGGAATTAGTACCGAGATAGTTAAAGTACTAAAGGAGATTTCAGAGAAGAACTAAATCGTCGCGATGAACTAATTCGCGTTCGTACTCTGGCCCTAACGCAGCAGCAAGTTCTTTAGTTGATCGACCAAGCATTACTGGCAGTTCAACTGCATCAAATGCGACGAGTCCGCGTGCAAATACTTTGCTATCTGGCCCAACTAATTCAACGGTATCGCCAGCAATGAAGGTTCCTTCGACTGCGGTAACGCCAGCTGGTAATAGTGATGTGCCGCGTTCGCAAATTGCTTTTACTGCGCCAGCATCAAGAATTAATTTTCCTTGTGGGGTTGCGGCATGCGCAAGCCATAGCAAACGCGAAGTTGTCTTGCGTTCCTGGCCCTGGAAATATGTTCCGAGTTCGGCGCCGGCAATTGATTGCGCAGCTTGTTCCAGCGAAGTCAACAA
>CAJAFH010000287.1 GCA_903939005.1 uncultured Actinomycetes bacterium
CTGCCACTTGGCCGCGATTACTTAAATATGGCTCAACTGCTTTCTGCCAATCAGTATCGATGACAATTTCATAATCGCGATCTGCATTAACCGAAATGCTCTTCATTACGCCACCGCCAAAATGTCTGCACAGATTTCGTTAACTGAACGATCATCAACCGGAACTACTGCTGTCGCCAAACTCTCATAGATTGGGCGCCGTGAATTCATTAACTCGTTCCACTGAGCTCTGGGATTTCCTAGTAAAAGTGGACGATCACGGTTAAAACCTACGCGTGCGGCTGCTTTACCAAGCGAAATATCTAGAAAAATTACAATCGCTCCGCTGTTTCGTAGTAACTCCTGTGCTTGCGGCGAGATGGGAGCGCCTCCCCCAAGGGAAACAACACCATTGTCAGATTGCAAGACCTCGGCCAAAACAATCAATTCTTCGGTGCGAAAAACCGGCTCACCTAAATCAACAAAGATGTCTGAAATTTTCTTATCCAACTTAGCCTCGATCAGAGAATCGGTATCAGCGAACTTAACCTTCATTTTCTTCGCTAACGAATGTCCAATAGTGCTTTTTCCAGCACCCGGTGGACCAATCAAAATTATCTGGGTACTCATTTTATCGATAGGTGCGCGATATAACTTTCGAAATTGCGCTTAGTTTCACCAACGCTGTCGCCACCAAATTTTTCAAGTACTGCTTCAGCGAGTACAAGTGCAACCATTGCTTCGGCTACGACACCAGCGGCTGGTACAGCGCAAACATCAGAACGTTGATTAATTGCTTTGGCAGCTTCGCCAGTCTTTACATCTATCGTGTCTAGAGCTTTTGGAACTGTTGAAATTGGTTTCATAGCAGCGCGCACGCGCAATATTTCACCATTAGACATGCCACCTTCAGTGCCGCCTGCACGATCAGTGCGACGACGAATAGCACCATCAGGGCCGCGCTCAATTTCATCATGTGCTACCGAGCCACGACGAGTTGCAGTGGTAAATCCATCGCCAACTTCGACACCTTTAATTGCTTGAATACCCATCATCGCAGCAGCTAAACGCGCATCTAGTCGGCGATCCCAATGCACATGCGACCCTAAACCTGGTGGCAAGTTATATGCCAAAACTTCGACAACGCCACCCAGAGTGTCACCATCTGAATGAGCAGACTCGATCTCAGTGATCATGGCTGCACTAGTTTTTGCATCAGCACAACGAACTGGATCTTCATCAATTAGTTTCATATCGCCTTCATTAGGCAACTGCGTATTTTCCGGGACTCGCACTGAACCAATTGATAACACGTGACTCAAGACTGTGATTCCACATGTTTGTTGCAAGAATGCACGGGCGACTGCACCGAGGGCAACACGTGCCGCGGTCTCGCGAGCACTGGCACGTTCTAAAATTGCGCGAGCATCATCAAAGTCATACTTTTGCATTCCAACTAAATCTGCGTGCCCTGGCCGTGGGCGGCTAAGCGGGGCATTGCGGCCTAGATCTTTAATCTCCTCTTCGGGCACGGGATCAGCCGACATAACTTTTTCCCACTTAGGCCACTCTGAGTTTGCAACCTGAATCGAAATCGGTCCACCTTGAGTCAAGCCCAAACGAATTCCGCCAAGGATGGTGACTTTATCCGCTTCGAAATTCTGTCGCGCACCGCGACCAACGCCTAAC
>CAJAFH010000288.1 GCA_903939005.1 uncultured Actinomycetes bacterium
ATAACCCAGCAAATGCTTTCGTTGCCGGTTTCATTGGTTCTCCTGCAATGAACGTGCTAAATGCACCTGTAACAGGTGGGCAAGCAAAGCTTGGCGGATTAAGTCTTGCGGTACCAGCAAGTGCTGGTGCAACAATCACAGTTGGTATTCGCCCAGAAGGATTCACGCCTTCATCTACTGGCTTCGATGTTCTAGTTGAAGTTGTAGAAGAACTTGGCGCCGATGCATTCGTATACGGAACTCCAGTAGATTCTTCAGTGAAGTTTGCAAACGTAACTGAAGAAGGCGCTCAAGTTATTGTGCGTTGGGATCCAAAGAATCCACCAAAGCCAGGACAAACAGTCACAGTGACTGCTAACCCAGCTGCAGTTCACCTATTTAATGCAACAACTGGTGAGCGCATCTAATCAGCGTTAATTAAAAAACCCCGCCGATACTTATCGGCGGGGTTTTTTAGCGCCCTTATTCAGCGCCAGTTAAAACCGGTGAATTTTCAAGCAGTGCCCATTCTTGATCAGTAAACAAACGGGAGCGGATTAAAAAGCGCTTTCCTTCGGGGCTTTCCAGTGAGAATCCCCCACCACGACCAACAACAACATCAATTGTTAAATGGGTATGTTTCCAATACTCAAATTGTTCAGCCGACATCCAGACTTGAATTGCTTCAGCTAATTCAGCGATCTTTAGCTCACCGATTAGTACATCGGCGCCACCAACTCGGAATTCACCTTTTAAGTAGCACATTGGCGATGAACCATCACAACAGCCACCAGATTGATGAAACATCAGCGGACCATTTATTTTGGAGAGCTTTACCAATAGCTCTGCCGCCGCAGGTGTTAGATCCACTCGCGACGGCAGCGCCATTATTACTCCTTGATTGTTAGGTGAACGATTTAGAAAAAACCAAGTTTGTTCGGTGAGTATGAGACTAACAAGTTCTTGGTCTGTTGGTAATGATCAAGCATCATTTTATGATTCTCGCGACCGATGCCCGATGACTTGTAACCGCCAAATGCCGCACCTGCTGGGTAAGCGTGATAGCAGTTGGTCCAAACGCGACCAGCTTTAATTTCGCGACCAGCACGATAGGCAGTATTTATATTGCGTGACCAGACACCAGCACCTAAGCCGTACAGAGTGTCATTTGCAATTTCCATTGCTTGATCGAAGCCATCAAATTTCGTTACTGAAATAACTGGACCGAAAATTTCCTCTTGGAAAATTCGCATCTTATTATTACCTTCGAAAATTGTTGGTGCTACGTAGTAACCCCCAGCTAGTTCGCCACCTAGATCAACGCGTTCGCCACCAGTGATTACTTTTGCGCCTTCTTTCTTGCCGATATCTAGATAAGACAAGATCTTTTCTAGTTGATCAGTGCTTGCTTGAGCGCCCATCATGGTTGAAAGATCTAACGGATGTCCCATTTTGATTGCGTTGGTACGAGCAGTGGCATCGCCCAAGAATTTGTCGTAGATCTTCGCTTCGATTAAGCCGCGCGAAGGACAGGTACATACTTCGCCCTGGTTAACGGCAAACATCGCAAATCCTTCAAGCGCCTTGTCATAGAAAGCATCATCTTCAGCAGCCACATCGTTGAAGAAGATATTCGGGCTCTTGCCGCCTAATTCAAGGGTGACCGGAAT
Organism: uncultured Actinomycetes bacterium; assembly: GCA_903939005.1. GTDB lineage: Bacteria > Actinomycetota > Actinomycetes > Nanopelagicales > Nanopelagicaceae > Planktophila. The sequence goes on from CAJAFH010000288.1 coordinate 1,650, forward strand.
TATGTTCTCAGATGCATATTGCATGATCAATCGACCAGTTGAGGTTTCACCGGTAAAGGCGATCTTGGCAATACGAGGAGAAGATGCAAGTGGTTTACCTGCTTCAACGCCGAAGCCATTAACGATATTTACTACGCCATCTGGCAATAGATCTTTAATTAGATCCATTAAGAAAAGAATTGAAACTGGGGTTTGTTCAGCCGGCTTAAGTACTACGCAGTTACCTGCAGCTAGTGCTGGTGCCAACTTCCAAACTGCCATCAAGATTGGGAAGTTCCACGGAATGATTTGGCCAACTACGCCCAGTGGTTCGTGGAAGTGATAAGCAACAGTGTCGTGATCTAGCTCGCCTGCACTGCCCTCTTGTGCGCGAATCGCTGCGGCAAAATACCTAAAGTGATCAATCGCAAGCGGGATATCAACGTAGAGCGCTTCGCGAATTGGCTTTCCATTTTCCCAAGTTTCAGCAACTGCAATCGCTTCGACATTTGCTTCCATACGATCAGCAATTTTGTTAAGGATGATCGCTCGTTCGGTCGCTGAAGTTTTACCCCAAGCCGGAGCTGCTGCATGAGCTGCATCAAGTGCTTTATCAATATCTTTGGCATTTCCACGAGCAACATCGCAGAAAACTTTTCCGGTAACTGGCGTTACGTTATCAAAATACTGGCCAGAGTCTGGTGCAACATATTTACCATTTATCCAGTGGTCGTAACGCGATTGATAAACAACTTTGCTTCCGGGTTGGCCGGGAGCTATGAAATCAGGCATCTCTTCTCCTTGGTTAGATGCGCATAGAGGCGCATAAGTTGAGATTGAAGGTAGACCTGAGTAGTTAGCGTTACCTAGGAAAGTCCTAAGGGCTAACCCTCATGCCAATAAGACTTAGCCCGATTTAGCAGCATTTGAAAACAAAAAATCCCCGCCGAGATTATTCGGCGGGGATTTTTCTTAAAACTATTGACTATTAAGCCATTGCCTTCTTTAGATTCTCATCAATTGAAGCCAAGAACTCTTGCGTAGTTTGGTAAGGAGCCGTCTTTGAAATCAAGAGCGACAAGTCCTTTGTCATCTTGCCTTGCTCAACAGTTTCGATGCAAACTCGTTCTAGAGTGTCGCAGAATTGTGCAAGTTCGGCATTGTTATCAAGCTTTGCGCGGTGGGCTAAGCCACGTGTCCAAGCAAAGATTGATGCGATTGGGTTTGTTGAAGTTGCTTTACCTTTTTGGTGATCACGATAGTGACGAGTCACTGTGCCGTGAGCTGCTTCGGATTCCACAATCTTTCCATCTGGTGTCATCAAAACTGAGGTCATCAAACCAAGTGAACCGTAACCCTGCGCGACGGTATCTGATTGCACATCGCCGTCATAGTTCTTACAGGCCCAGACGTAGCCGCCTTCCATGCGCAATGACATAGCAACCATGTCATCGATTAGACGGTGCTCATACCAAATTTCAGCTGCGTCGAACTTTTCCTTGAATTCTGCTTGGTAGATCTCTTCGAAGATATCTTTAAAGCGACCGTCGTAAGCTTTCAGAATAGTGTTCTTAGTTGAAAGATAAACTGGGTATTTACGAATCAAACCGTAATTTAGTGAAGCGCGAGCAAAGTCACGGATTGATTCATCGAGGTTGTACATACCCATTGCAACACCAGATGATTTGAAATCATAAACGGTGTGCTCAATTGGAGCAGATCCATCTTCTGGCACAAAAGTCATAGTTAACTTGCCAGCACCAGGAACCTTGAAGTCAGTTGCACGGTATTGATCACCGAATGCGTGACGACCGATAACGATTGGCTTAGTCCAGTGTGGAACCAAACGTGGCACATTGCTGATGATGATTGGCTCGCGGAAAATTACGCC
>CAJAFH010000289.1 GCA_903939005.1 uncultured Actinomycetes bacterium
GTCACAAGGACACACCGTTCAGCGTTTAGTTCGCAGAGCTGCTGTCTCTAGTGAGGAAATTACCTGGGACCCAATCGCCGGAACCGTAGACATGGAAGCACTTGCAGGGGTGGACGCAGTTATTCACCTAGCTGGCGCTGGCGTTAGCGATAAGCGCTGGACTAAGAAATATAAGAGTGAGATTTTGAATTCGCGTTTACTCGGAACAACCACAATTGCTAAAGCGGTCGCAATCGTTAAGCCCCAAGTTTTTATTTCCGCGAGTGCAATCGGTTGGTACGGCGAGAGTGGAAATCGTGCAGTAATTGAAAGTGATCGCGTTGGCGATGATTTCTTAGCCGCTGTCTGCCACGAATGGGAGTCTGCCGCCGATCTTGCTGGCGATGTGCGCACCGTAAAACTACGTACTGGTTTAGTACTCGACCCAACAGGTGGCGCACTTGGCAAGATGTTGCCGCTCTTTCGCTTTGGACTGGGTGGAAAACTTAGTAACGGTAAGCAATGGTGGTCCTGGATAACTTTGCACGATCAAATCCGCGCAATCGCATTTCTTTTGGAAAATAAAGTATCTGGTCCGGTTAACTTAACTTCGCCAAATCCGGTTACTAACTCAGAATTCACTGCCGGCTTAGCCCGTGCGATGCATCGCCCAGCGCTCTTCCCAGTGCCAGCATTTGCACTAAAGATCGTACTTGGCGGTTTCTCATCCGAAGTACTTGGTTCAAAGAAAGTTATGCCGCAGGTACTTACCGAAGCTGGCTTTACTTTTGATTATCCGCATATTTCATCGGCACTTGAAAAGCTAGTCGATTAATTAGCTAACACGGCCATTGCGGCTAATCGACCTGATTTAAGAGCGCCATTTTGCGATGGACTTACTTGACCGTCACCGGCTAAATAGATTCCTGTGCGCAGGAAGCTTTGAATTGGTTGGGTTATTCCCTTTGCTCCAATTGGTAGCGCCGCTGGAATTTCATACTTCGCGACCAACTCCCAATCACGGTTATCACAAGCGTAAAGTGTTGCTAGATGGCGGCGAGCATCAGATTCAGTAATCCCAGTATCAGTAGTTGTCGATACTAAGTTCTTGCCGACAGGTGCGTATTCTGGAATGAAATTGGAAATAACTAAAGTATTTATAACTGCGCCACGGTTTTGACCATCCACAATTAATTGACCATGCGCGACCGGAGCAGTTGGTGCGCTGTGATACCAAGTCGTACAACCCGCGAGCTTAGGAACGGATCCAAGGTCTAACAATTGCGCGGCCGTCGTACTATCTGCTGCAACGATAATTTCACTGGCTGGTATTTCGCCCACCGAAGTCGTTACAACTCCACTCTTAATTGAATTAACTGTTACACCTAACCGTAGATCATTAACCTGTTTTGCCATTACTGCTGAAAGCGCCCCAACCCCGCGACTCGGCAATCCAGGTTTGCCACTGATGAAAGTCTTGATGATCTCTAATCCAGCTGGAGCTGCGATATTCGTTAGGTCAATTAGATAAACGCCACGTAGGAATGGTCTAAGTACCTTTTCGTAAGTTTCACCCAGGCCAGATGCGCAAAGGTACTCATGAATTGATTGTTTAGGACTTGGCCGACCTGCTAATACTTTCAAGAGGGCGGCCTTGTTTAACAAGCTTCCCGTTGCGGAATCAAAGACCGTTTTAAAATATTTACGCGGATCCCCTAATCGATGTAACCGATCGTTGATTGCAACATTTATCGCCCGATCGGCAAATCGAAAATCTAACTCACCCAAAATTTTTAGGGCAACTAACTCTGGGTACTTGGCATTAATCAATTGAAAACCACGATCACAGGTAAAGCCATCGATCTGATCTGATTGCACTCGCCCACCAGCACGATCTGCCGCTTCCAGTACAACTACTTCGCGACCTGCATATTGAAGTTGAATGGCCGCATTCATGCCCGCTAAACCAGCGCCAATTACTACAACCGGTTTACTCACGAAAGTTTAGTTCTCGCGCTTTATCAATAATCGTGGCAACCGCAATTATTTCGTCCTTGCTTACTGGCCACTCATTCTTACCCGCAATAGCACCAGCAACTAGTTCGTAGAAACGTGCATAGTTTCCATCTTCAACTTTCAATTCACTAGCCACATCGCCACGCATTATGCGAGCTTCAGACTTGGTAGAAACATCCCACTTGCCATCGTGCGGTACTTTGCCGGCTCGCAATAGCGCTTCCTGCGGGTCAAGTTCGCCAATAACCAATGCTCCGTTTGTTCCCATCATTCGGATACGCGGTCCGGGAGCTCCGACAATGGAACTGGTCGAAAGATAGGAATCAACCCCGCTGTCATGTTTTAGGACTAAAACCACATCATCATCAGATGCGCCACGGATACTGCGCACACTTGCTGAAATCA
>CAJAFH010000290.1 GCA_903939005.1 uncultured Actinomycetes bacterium
TCAACAGATGCGCCTTGACCTTTGAATTCAACGGTTGGAAGTAAACGAACTACGTCTCCGCCAACTGTGACAATGATTGATTTAAAGGTGGCATCTCGATCAACGATGGCGTGTTGACGTCCGGCATGGATCGTCTTTGAATCCCATTCCTGCAGTGAAACCACAGTTAAGTTAGAACCTGGTTCGCAAATGATCTCAATATCCTCGGCAATTAAATGATCGCCAGAATTTTCGATGATCACGGTTGCCTTGGCGTTTGCGCCAATGCGAAGCTGAACTCGAGAAAGTTCCGCGTCCGTTAATCCGCCAGCTAGTCGGTGAAGAGAGATTGGTTCAGCTAACTCAGTATTTGCAGCGATCTTCAGAACAGTAACTTCGCTGGCAGCTTCATGAATGCGACCCACGATTACATCGTCAGTTGCCGATTCAACCGATACTAATTCGCGACCAATTCGCTCAAAAGTTACCCCAGCAGGAGCGTTGCCCGTTAGTGCCAAAGTGTTGCGGGTAGCTAATTTGAAAGTGCCATCGTGTAAGCCACCAAGACGTTTGAGCGGAGTAAACCGCCAAGCTTCTTCGCGCCCAGTAGGCGTTAAGTAGTTAGTAGTAAGAGTCGACATATTTAATTAACCAACCGCGCCTTCCATTTGGAGTTCGATCAAGCGGTTTAGCTCGAGTGCATACTCCATTGGTAGTTCGCGGGCGATTGGTTCAATAAATCCACGCACGATCATTGCCATAGCTTCATCTTCAGTTAAGCCACGTGACATTAGATAGAAGAGTTGATCATCGCTAACTTTAGAAACCGTTGCTTCGTGACCCATTGATACATCGTCTTCGCGGATATCAACATATGGGTAGGTATCAGAACGTGAAATGGTGTCAACCAATAGCGCATCACATTTAACTGTGCTCTTTGAATGATGCGCACCTTCTTGCACCTGTACTAAGCCGCGGTATGAAGTACGGCCGCCGCCACGTGCTACTGATTTAGAAATTACAGATGATGATGTGTATGGAGCCGCGTGAACCATCTTGGCACCAGAATCTTGATGTTGACCTTCGCCGGCAAATGCCAATGAAAGTGTTTCTCCCTTTGCGTGTGGACCCATCAAGAAAATTGCTGGGTACTTCATAGTTACCTTCGAGCCAATGTTGCCATCGACCCATTCCATAGTTGCACCTTCAGCACAGGTAGCACGCTTGGTTACTAGGTTATAAACGTTGTTCGACCAGTTTTGAATTGTGGTGTAACGAACGCGAGCACCCTTTTTAACAATGATCTCAACTACAGCTGAGTGCAATGAATCTGACTTGTAAATTGGCGCTGTGCAACCTTCAACATAATGGATGTATGAATCTTCATCAGCGATGATCAAGGTGCGTTCGAACTGACCCATGTTTTCAGTATTGATGCGGAAATAAGCTTGTAATGGAATATCTACATGTACGCCCTTAGGAACGTAGATGAAAGAACCACCTGACCAAACTGAAGTATTGAGAGCGGCAAACTTGTTATCGCCGACTGGAATTACA
>CAJAFH010000291.1 GCA_903939005.1 uncultured Actinomycetes bacterium
GTTGAGGGCAAGATCGAAATTGTTGGTCGAGATATAACTAAGCCAACCCCACAAGAGCTTCGTGAAATTCGTAGATTCACTGGCATCGTCTTTCAAGATCCAGGTAGTTCGTTAAATCCACGCTTACCAATCGGTGAAAGTATTGGCGAACCTCTCTTGCTTTCGGGAGATGCAAAAGGTGCTGAGCTTGATCGACGGGTAGAAGATTTACTAGATAGCGTTGAGCTTCCTAAGTCTTATCGAAATCGCTACCCACATGAACTCTCTGGTGGTCAGCGTCAACGTGTGGGTATCGCTCGTGCACTTGCTCTGACTCCAAGTTTGTTAATTGCCGACGAGCCTACATCTGCACTCGACGTTTCCGTTCAAGCAAGATTCCTTGATCTATTGCAAGATCTTCAGGACAAACTGAAGTTTGCTTGTCTATTTATTTCGCACGATCTCGCTGTTGTTGACATCCTTTCGCACCGTATCGCAGTGATGCAGAATGGTCGATTGGTCGAAGTTGGAACGCGAGATCAAATCCTGAAGAGCCCACGCGAGGATTACACCAAACGGTTAATCGGAGCTGTACCGGTTCCAGATCCTGCCGAACAGCGCATTCGTCGCGAAAATCGTCTAGCAAATAAGTAGCTCTACCTAAGCGCTCTTTGCAAATCTAGCACTTGCCACTATTGCAAGTGCTAGTAAAGCTGGGATAAAGAGCGCTGCTCGAAGCGATGTCGCATCTGAAATGAAACCAATAAATGGTGGACCAACGATGAAACCGAAATAAGAAATTCCAGAAACCATCGCAACTGCTTGCGCTGGAGCCATTTGACCCGCAAATCGAGTGTTTGCCATTGAGCCAGCTGCACTAAAGAGAAGTGGAATTGCAACTGATAGGCCTGAACCCATCCAGAACCACCCAAAGATAGTGCCAGCCGTCGAGTCCATCACTAAGCCAGTAGTCATTCCGATGGAAGCAATCACTCCCCCGCTAGCTAAAACTTTCGCCGCACCAAACTTTGTTGCCAAAAAATCACCTGAGAATCGACCGATAATCATGGTTGCTGAAAAAACAACATATGGAATAGCGCTAACAAACGGAGATGCACCATAAGTTTCGCGGGTTAACACGCCGCCCCAGTCACCGACGGCGCCTTCACCAATCGTCGAGCACAAACCAAATATTCCGAATAGCCAAATTATCGCAGGTCGATGCATTTTGGTTCCTGGTTCGATCTCATGAATATCAACTGACCCTGGTAACCAAAGATTTCGCACAGCAAATGCCAAAGTAGTTATGCCTGCGCAAATAATTAGTGTTTGCAAACTGTAACTAATTCCAATTTGTGAAGAAACTCCACCAATGATTCCCCCGCATAAACCACCCAGCGAAAACATCCCGTGAAAAACACTCATCAATCTAAGCGAACTTTGATGTTCAAGGGTGACTGCATGTGAATTCATAGCTACGTCTTGCGTAGCCAATGTATAGCCAGCCAGGAAAGCAGTTAAAGCAAATGCCCAAACAGAGAAGAATGCAAAACTCTGAAGCGTCCACGCCAGAACCATTGCTAAGGATCCATAGAAAGCTATTGGCGAGCTACCGTATTTTGCGCACAATTTTCCGGCCACTGGCAATGCTGCAAATACGCCCA
>CAJAFH010000292.1 GCA_903939005.1 uncultured Actinomycetes bacterium
ACTGGCAAAAACTTGTCCGAGCCCACCGGTGCCAAGTACAACTGCTTTGCCCAGAGCTTGTCCTACTCCATCGCGAGAGCCCGCACCGATTACGTGCAGAGTGACTCCACATACGCGACCAGTTTTATCTTTCAGTGCATCCAGCACCAATGCGTCTTCGACAACTTCAATCTGTGGATCATTGCGAACTGCAGCTAATAGTGCACGTGAAACTTCAGCGCCAGTTGCATCACCGCCTGCATGCAGAATTCGATTACGTAAATGGCCACCTTCGCGAGTTAGCGCAATTTCGCCATCGGCTGCAGTGTCGAATTTGGCGCCTCGTTCAATTAATTTGCGCACTGCTTCAGGGCCTTCAGTTACCAAAACTCGAACAGCTTCAACATCGCAAAGCCCGGCGCCTGCCGTCAAAGTATCTGTTAAATGGGCCTCTGGTGAGTCACCATCGCCAAGTGCTGCTGCGATTCCGCCTTGTGCCCACTTAGTTGAGCCTTCGTCTACTTTTGCTTTAGTAACTATCAAAACTGATAAACCAAAAGTACGTAGTTGAAGCGCGGTAGTCATGCCAGCAATTCCAGAGCCGACCACGATTACATCGGCACGCGAAGTCCAACCTGGATTAGGGGCTAGTAGCTTCATGAGTTAGATTCCACAACTGCATTATCTAGCAATCTAACCCCATTTACCCAACCAGCGATGATGGCCCGCTTGTTTTGAGTGGTTGCGCTAGCATTTTGAAAAGTTTTCTCGTCAATAATCTCGGCATAATCTAATTTAAAGGCCGGTTCAGTCGCCAAAATTTCGTGCATTCGAGTTGGTTCTTTAAGAGCTTTAGAAATAATCAGCGCAGCTGCTCGATCTGATTCGGTTAATCGAATATTTCGCGAAGATAGAGCTAAGCCATCAAATTCGCGCACTGTCGGTACTGCGGCAATTTCAATCCTTTTAAAGTGGTTTTTAATCAGCCATAACTGCTGAAAATCTTTCTCGCCGAAAACAGCCGAACTTGGTTTAACAATTTCGAATAACCGATTAACCACAGTTAAGACACCGGCAAAATGGCCCAGCCGTGATGCACCTTCATAGAGATCGCCGATAGGACCTGCAGATATCTGAACTGGCTCGTTCGGATAAATTTCTTCATAATTTGGAAACCAAACTTCGGTAGCTCCTGCCAGAGTTGCAATCTGGATATCGGTTTCTGGCGTACGCGGATATTTTTCTAGATCAGCGGCGTCAGTAAATTGCAGTGGATTAACAAAAATACTTACAACTACCTCTTTATCTAATTCGCGAGCACGCTTAATCAACGCTTGGTGCCCCTTATGAAGGGCGCCCATTGTCGGAACTAGTACGGTCATCTTTTGGCTCCAGTCCTTTTGCGGTCCCGGGCGATGCTTGCTTATTCTAAATCAGTATTTAGTAGATCCGAAATCCGGCCGTGTGTGAGCAGGATTGCCTCGGGCTCAATCTCAAACCAGGGTGCTAATACAAAGCGACGCTCGTGAGCTCGTGGATGAGGCAACGTTAACTTCTCATCACTGACCAATAACCCGCCATATTGAATTAGATCTAAATCAATTACCCGCGGCCCCCAATGAATTTCACGAGTGCGACCCATCGCAGTTTCAATTCCATTTAATACTGCCAACAAATCTTTAGCTGGCAACTCTGATTCGACAATTGCAACTGCATTTAGATAATCAGGTTGCTCTGGCCCGCCTACGGGTTTGGTTTGCAGATAACTGGAGACTGCAATTACATCGGTTGCTTCGCGTAGAAGTGCCACTGCTAAATCTAAATTTGCTTTAGGGTCACCGATATTGGCACCTAACGAAACTACAGCTTTCATCGAGTGCGGATAACCATCACATTAATGTCGCTAGTAACTGCGCTAACTGGCGCACTTGGTTTGTGCACCGTAACTAGCGCGATTTCGACCAAGCTCGCAGTTGCTAAAATTTCATCAGCAATCACGCCAGCTAACTTCTCAATTAACTTATATGGAGTGCCGGTAATGGCAGCTACAACT
>CAJAFH010000293.1 GCA_903939005.1 uncultured Actinomycetes bacterium
ATTATGGTTGATGCCCTAAAGCGAGCATCGGCAAAGCGAATTACCGTTGTTCTACCATTTTATGGTTATGCCAGGCAAGATAAAAAACATCGTGGACGTGAACCAATCTCTGCCAGATTAATGGCTGATTTATTTAAGACTGCTGGAGCTGATCGATTAATGTGTGTAGATCTTCACACATCTCAAATCCAAGGATTCTTTGATGGCCCAGTTGATCACCTATTCGCACTTCCATTGTTAACAAATTATGTTGGCAGCAAGGTTGATCGCAAGAACTTAGTAATCGTCTCCCCAGACTCAGGCCGAGTAAGAGTTGCAGAAAGATGGAGTGAGTTACTAGGTGGCTGCAGTATCGCTTTTATTCATAAAACTCGTGATCCAAGAATTCCTAATGAGGCAACTGTTGGAAAAGTTGTTGGTGATGTTAAAGGCATGACCTGCGTGGTTATTGATGACATGATCGATACCGCCGGCACTGTTACAAAAGCGGTAGATGCGTTAATTGACGCGGGTGCTAAGGATGTAATTATTGCCGCTACCCATGCAGTACTTTCTGGTCCTGCGATTGATCGATTGAAGAAATCAAGAGTTTCTGAGGTTGTTGTGACCAACACTTTGCCAATTGCTGAAGAGAATAGATTTGATAACTTAACGGTGCTATCTATCGCCCCACTTCTTGGACGTGCGATCAAAGAGGTGTTTGAGGATGGCTCAGTTACAAGTCTTTTTGATGGGCATAGTTAAGAATAGATTTACCGAAAATATAAATTGCGCCCGTAGCTCAACTGGATAGAGCATCTGACTTCGGATCAGAAGGTTCGGGGTTCGAATCCCTGCGGGCGCACCATCGATTTGTCCTTTTACCCACCCATTAGATAACCTTGCGCTTCATTCCGCGAGGGATCAAACCGTTATCGAGGGAGAAGTAAAGTGGCTGAGATTTCAATTAAGGGAGCACGCCGAACTGAGTTTGGCAAAGGTGCATCTCGTAGATCACGTCGTGATGGATTTATTCCGGCGGTAATTTATGGACATGGTGAAAAACCACAACACGTAGCCCTACCTTCTCGCGAACTAGGAATTGCTCTTAAAACTTCAAACGTTTTGATTGATGTCGTATTAGATGACCACACTGAATTAACACTTCCAAAATCTGTAAGCCGTGATCCACTAACTGGATTACTTGAACACATTGACTTAGTAATTGTAAGACGCGGAGAGCGCGTTGTTGTTTCCGTTCCAGTTCATACTGAAGGTAAGTACGATCAAGATGGAATTTTGGAACACACAAATAACTCAATTGAGGTTGAGACTGATGTAACAAATATTCCTGCATTCTTAGTATTGAACATGGAAGGCATGATGGCTGGCGAATCTAAGTCAGCATCAGATGTTGTACTTCCAGAAGGCGTTAAATTAATTAGCGATCCTAAGATGACTGTTGTTCACCTATCTGTTAAATCTGCTGAGGTTGAAGAGGTTGTCGCAGCTCCTGCTGCTACTACTGAAGGCGATGCGGCTGCTGCTGCACCTGCCGCTGCCGAAGGTGATGCCGCCGCTGGCGCATCAGATGATAAGAAGGACAAGAAGAAGTAAATTAGGACTAGCCTTCACTTATGGCTGATCGTTGGTTAGTAATTGGCTTGGGAAATCCAGG
>CAJAFH010000294.1 GCA_903939005.1 uncultured Actinomycetes bacterium
ACGTAAACACCTGTCCAGAATCCATCATCATCTTGATACTTTTTAGGAATCAAGTTACGAGTTGGTGATGCGTACTTCTCGATTAATCCACCAATACGTGCAACACCGAAACCATCAGCTGGTCCACCGTGCCATACATCGAACTCGGGATTAGCTTTTGCTGCCTCAAGTCGGGCAACAGTTTCACCTGATGAGAGGCGAACAAACTTTGTCGAAACACCAGTTAGCTTTGTGAAAGCACCAGTCATTGCGCCACACCATGCTTCAGTTGCGCCACAAACCACAGTTAAGCTTCCGCTCAACTTGCGAGTTGGTGTGTAAACCAAGCCCTTTGCAGTCATCGCACAAGTATTAGTTGCGCCATTAACCGATTTGATTTCGCCTTCTTGGTAGCAATTTTTGCCACCCCAATCAGCTGCATTTGCAGTTGCTGTCATAGCTGTACTTAGTGAAACCACCATCACAGCTGATGCAGCCAATGCCATCAGTTTCTTTTTATTCATATTTATCCTCACCTCTAGGTGTGAAAGGCTCATTAGAAGCGTTCCACGTGCCTTAACTCTAACTTGGGAGATCCAAGCCACAAGGTAAATCCCTGAAATCTAGATTACGAAACGGTAACGTGGTGTCCCTAGGGGGAAATTCATGCGTAAGTCTTTGATATCAGTACTTACTTTGACCCTTATATCGTCGCAAATAATGAGTGCCACCGCTGCGCCTATTTACGTATTTCCAATAGTTGGCTGCAAAGCGACCTACGCTAAATCTCACCATGATTATCAAGCCACCGATATTCAAGCCAAGGCTGGTTGTAAATATGTGGCACCGACCGACGGAACAATTACCGAAGTTTCTGCCAAAGATGTTTGGAGTTGGAAAAATAATTTTGGTGATACCCGCGGCGGCTTATCGGTCACTTTAGTTGGTGACGATGGCGTTCGTTATTACGGGTCACACTTTAAAAGTATTGAACCAGGTATCGAACCGGGCGTAGTTGTAGTTGCGGGGCAAACACTTGCATACGTTGGCGCAACAGGTTCTGCTAAAGGCACTAAGCCACATGTGCACTTTGGAATCTCTTGGCCAACGCCAGTTGAATCAAATATTTGGTGGGTACGACGCGGAGTTTTATTTCCATGGCCTTATCTAGATGCCTGGAAAGCGGGCACTGATAAGTCACCATTTAAAGCAGTCGACAAGATGCGCAAGAAGTTAGGTGACATTCCACCTGCGCCAAAGAAATAACCCCCGCCGCTTTCGCGACGAGGGTTATTTTTAAACTAAGTGAAATTAGTTAGCGTTCACTGCATCGGCCTGAGGACCCATTGGACCCTGTACAACCTCGAATGACACTGACTGACCCTCTTCAAGGGACTTGTAACCGTTTCCTTGAATTGCTGAGTAGTGAACGAATACATCTTGTCCGCCACCGTCAACTGCAATGAAACCGAAACCCTTTTCAGAGTTGAACCACTTAACTGTACCTGTTGCCATCTTTTACTATCCTTCGATATGGGGGTGTTCCGAGAAATCCTCGAATCACGGTCTTCCTCTTGCTACAGCTATACCGAATATGTAAAACATGAAACGGGTACTGATAAAGCGTCCGACTAAGGCAAAGCGTACCTCCTACTTGCGAGTTCACCTAAAGTTTTTTTCGCGAGATCACGCTCAAATCAACCCCTGATACCCGCGATCTAGACAGTTAAAGGCTCGTAGGTGTACAAATAGAGCACTAGTAAGTGCCGATGGGCTGGGGAAGGTCGCATCAAGTGCCCTTGCTAGGAGAGCTAAATGGAGCGAATTTCGCCCACGAATAATGTTGTATCTACCGGTTCGCTGATAATTCATAGCGCACCTTCGGCTTTGCGTACCCATATTGATTGGGCAATCAAAGACATTTTGGGCAACTCAGTGCAAATTCAATGGCGCCCACAACCAAACTTCGTTGGCACTTATCGCACCGAAATAACATGGCGTGATTTAGCCGGCAACGGAGCAAAACTTTGCAGCGCTCTTTCGAGTTGGCACTATTTAAGGTTTGAGATTTTCGAAGCTACCAATAATGAAGGCGAACTATTTAGATTTCTGCCAGAGCTCGGCATTCTGCGAAATCAAACAGATGGTGCTGGCAATATTTTGCTTACTGATTCGGTAGTTGTTAACGCGCTGAGTAATTCATTCGAGGAAGATGAATTACGCGATGCGATTAACCGAATGCTGGGCAAACCTTGGGAGGAAGTGCTTGAGCCGCTGCGGGCGATCGATCAACGAGAGGTGGCTCCGCTGCAAGCTATCTAGAATCTATGGGTTTTCCTATTTGTTAAGTA
>CAJAFH010000295.1 GCA_903939005.1 uncultured Actinomycetes bacterium
CATACGGCCGCATTGTTCACTTTGGAATTCGCGAACATGCAATGGGATACATTCTCAACGGCGCCGCACTTCATGGTTTAACTCGTTCTTTCGGTGGAACTTTCTTAGTCTTTAGCGATTACATGCGCCCCGCTGTTCGATTAGCTGCACTGATGAATATTCCAAGTACTTTTGTTTGGACTCACGATTCAATTGGCGTAGGTGAAGATGGCCCAACACATCAGCCAATTGAACATTTCGCAGCTCTTCGGGCCATTCCAAATCTTGCAGTAATCCGACCAGGGGATGCCAATGAAGTTAGCGTGGCATGGCGCGAGATTATTTCTCGCCGCTCCCCTGCTGCAATTATTTTGTCGCGCCAAAATCTGCCCGTTGTTGATCGCACGACTCATGCTGCTGCCAGCGAAGTTGCTAAAGGCGCTTACGTACTAAAAGCCGCTAGTGGCAAAGCGAGGGTAACTTTGGTTGCAACAGGTTCTGAAGTTTCATTAGCGCTAGAGGTGGCAGCAGCCCTGGAGGCAAAATCAATTTCAACTGCAGTTGTTAGTGCCCCTTGCCTAGAGTGGTTTGATGCCCAGCCTGCTGCTTATCGTGCTGCCGTTCTGCCCAGTGATTCGCTGAAGGTAAGCATTGAAGCTGGTATTTCACAAGGTTGGCATCGCTATATTGGAAGTAATGGCTTGACCATTTCGCTAGAACACTACGGTGCATCTGCATCGGCGCCTGTGTTGTTTAAGGAATTTGGTTTTAGTGTTGAAGCGATTGTTCCGCAGATTGAGGCAGCGCTGTAATGCAAATATCTGACCTAGGTAAAGCTGGTTGTTCGGTCTGGCTAGATGATCTTTCTAGAGCTAAGTTAACTGGCACCGATGCTCATTCGCTACCGCCTCGCATCAAGAACTCTGGTGTAGTTGGCGTAACAACTAATCCGGCAATTTTCAAAGCGGCTATCTCAGATGCCACCGAGTATTCAAACGATATTGCTGCCCTCAAAGGCAAGTCAGTCGAAGAGGTAATTACCAAACTAACAACTGATGACGTGCGAATTGCTTGTGACTTATTTACCGGTATCTACCGCTCTAGCAACGGTATAGATGGCCGCGTAAGCATTGAGGTAGATCCTCGCTCAGCGCATGACACAACCGCCACAGTCGCAGAAGGTAAATCACTCTGGAAAATAATTGATCGCCCGAATGTACTAATCAAAGTTCCGGCAACTCTGGCGGGTCTTCCTGCCATCACTGAGCTAATTGGTGCTGGCATCAGCGTTAACGTGACTTTGATCTTTTCCATCGAACGCTACCTACAGGTCATCGAGGCTTACATTGCAGGCATCGAACTTGCTGCCCAGAACGGCCATGATTTAACTCAAATACATAGCGTTGCCTCATTTTTCATTAGTCGCTTAGATACCGCGATTGATCCCATCTTAAAAGCAGATGGTGGCGTTCTGGCACATTCACTTTTAGGTGCGGCAGCTATTGCTAATGCTCATTTGGCATATGAGAAATTCGAAAAAGAATTTGCAACAACTCGATGGAGCGCACTTGCGCAAAAGGGTGCCAATGTTCAGCGCCCACTCTGGGCTTCAACTGGCGTCAAAGACCC